>JALVES010000368.1 GCA_027030635.1 Saprospiraceae bacterium
TCAACTGACTTGTGCGCATAAGACACACCCCTTTGGTACCCTCCTGAAAATCACCCGCTTAGACAACTACAAATCGGTTACAGTGCGCGTAAACGACCGCGGGCCTTATGGAGAGGGCCTGGTGGTTGATTTGACCAAAGCCGCTGCCGCTCAACTGGGCATGTTGTCGGAAGGCAAAGCCTATGTACAGGTAGAAGTCGTGGGCTCTTCCAACACCAATCCCATCCCTCCTTCACTGCAAACGGCTAAATCGCCCTCCGCCATTCCTACGGAATACAGCTCTGTCTCAACGACCAAAGTGAAAGACCCCTACCTCATACGTGAATTGCCCGCCGGCCTCAGCGGCTATGGACTGCAAATAGGCGCTTACACCAACCGCGCCAATGCAGAACGCCAACTCATCGCACTGCAAAAACAGGGAATTAATAGACTCTACATCAAGAGCCTGCCCGGTGGTCAGTACAAACTAATTGTCGCCAGCTTCCCGACCAGAGATGCGGCCATGCAATACCTGCAAAACCTCAAACAGCAATATTTTGTAGAAGGATTCCCCGTGAATCTCTCAAAATGGCCATAAACGGCCCCTGCCCCGCAACTAAACTGCCTTTTTAACCTCAAAACACCAGTGAGCCATGTCCAAAAACACCCTTTTTATCCTGCTGTCCCTGTTTCTGACAGCCGGCTTTTTCGCCTGCCAGAACGACAACAATGAAGCGGAAGAAGTAGAAGCCAGTCTCCCGCTGCCACCCAACAACCAGATCGCCCCACCGGCCGAATTGGACACCATCTTCAAGCCCATCAACGGCGTCGTCAGAGGCTTTGACTGGAGCGCTACGGCCGGTGATATCCAGGCAAAGGAAACGGCCTCACCCGTCGAAGAAGCTGATGAAAGCAAAAAAGTCTTTACCATAGACCTCAACGAAAACGAATTTGCAGACATCACCTATCAATTCCAGGGAGACAGCCTCGCAAGCATCCAGTTGGATATCTATCCCGCCGATGAAGCAGCAGCCCAAAGGTATGCCGGCAATCTGAAGTCCTTCTTCAATGTCAAGTACAAAAAGCGATCTGAATTATGGGAAGGCTCGGAAAACGGTAAAATTTTTACGGTTTTTTTAACAGAAAAGAACAGTGACGCGGGCCCCTTCGTTACAGTCATATGGGAAAGAGAAAGCGAATAAGCATTGCTGACTCCCTTTTTTAACCTCAAAAAACAATTGTCATGCCTAAGTACTTTTTCAGTATCCTCATGGCAGCTGCACTGCTGCTCATACTCCCCACAACCGGCCATAGCCAAACTGAACCCCGGAAAGAACGCACGGAAAAAACCGATCGCAATGCCCGCAGAGAAGCCCGCAAAAAAGCCGATCGCGAAATCTCCGCCGAAAAAGAACGTGCCAAAGAAAGCGCCAAAGAAGAACGACAAAAAGAAATGAAAGAGGCCCGCGAAAAAGCAGAAAAGGGCGAGCGCAACAAAGAGATGAAAGAAGAGCGCAACAAAGCAGAAAAAGGCGAGCGCAACAAAGAGATGAAGGAAGAGCGCAACAAAGCAGAAAAAGGCGAGCGCAACAAAGAGATGAAAGAGGCCCGCGAAAAAGCAGAAAAAGGCGAGCGCGGCAAAGAAATGAAAGAAGAGCGCAACAAAACAGAAAAAGGCGAACGCGGCAAAGAGATGAAAGAAGAGCGCAGCAAAGGCGCCCAGGGCGAGCGCAAGAAAAAAGACAAAGACGAACGAGGAAAGGAAAAGAAGAAAGAACGCGATGAGCACTGAGCCGCCAAACGCATAACTTAAAGAAGGGCGCCGGCATTGCCGGCGCCCTTCTTTTTTATGGCACAATCAAGCTGTCTCTGTCACAATTCAATGTCGTAAAAATGCCTATGGCCGGCGGCTCACCTTCGATGTTGGAGAGAATGCCGCCGGGCTGGGCAAAGGGGTTGCCATTGGCCTCTTCGGCCAACATAATGGTCGTAAAAAAATCGTAATACACCTGGTCAATATGACAGATCGTAGCGATGAGCGTGTCGCCGGAAGTAAAGGCATAATTGGTACCGAGCAACAATTCATCT
>JALVES010000369.1 GCA_027030635.1 Saprospiraceae bacterium
AAAGCTCATCGCCATGGGTATCAACTTTTCTACGGAGAAGCGGGAGGTGGAGGAGTTTGCGGTGGAAGTGGTGTAATCGGTGTAATCGGTGTAATCGGTGTAATCGGTGAAATCGGTGAAATCGGCGGAATCGGTTGTCGGTTGTCTGTTGTCTGTTGGTGAAGTGGGGTGTTTGGTTTATTGTTTATCGTTTGTCGTGTGTCGTGTATCGTTGGTTTTTGATTGGGTATTTAGTTGGGCGGGCTTTAGCCCGTCAATTAGTACCGCGTGCTTTAGCGCGCGTACGATACGGCTGAAAAGCACTTCCTTTTCTCCAATGTAAAGCAATATGATGTTAAAGTAAAAAGAATAATCTGCTCTCATGAAAACACTCATTTTTTGTGTATTTTTCGGTATTTATCTGTGTTTACCGGCTTTGTCTCAAAGCAGCTATTTGAAAGTTTTGCCGGGGCCACAACCTCTTGCTAACTGGTCTTTTTTGGGTGAAGATGATTCTTCCGGCAATTTAAAAATGGTGCTCTTAGACAACATCGGCTTTAAGGTATGGCAATTTTCTCCTGCAGGGGAGGTGGTTTCGGGGAACCAGGTTGTTTTGACTGAGGAAGGTATAGGTTGGGCGTTACGGGATGTGGCAATTTTGGGGCAAGAATATCTGGGGAGCTGTTATAGCTTGGGTTATCAGGATCATTTTGCTACAGTAGCTGTGTATGCGAATTTTGAGGAAGAGAATTACTGGGGAGTTAAAACGCTGACCGGCGTATATCCTACGGGGGTGAATTTTATCTCACCCGGTCGGATGATGCTTTTTCATTATTTGATTGGAAACTCCTCTTCCATTCTTAATTTTGAGCTGGACTCCATAGGGATTGCCGTGCTGACGAGTGATGCAGAGCTTGAGTGGTCTTATTTTTACCGATGCGATCAAATCAGCTACATGCCTCCGCCTGTGAGTGCGCGTAATTTATCGGCGCATTCGGTTTCTCTTTTGTTGAAGAAAGCTCCCGGGTGGCAGCCTTTCGGAACGGCTTTTTTCTTTTTGAAGTTGGATGATGCCGGGAATGTGCTGGAGAGCAAGGGCATGACTGCAGACTCCATAGATGTTTTGGAACAGGCGATAGATGAGGAGTCTTATGCAGTTTATTTGTCGGGTCGTGTTCCGGATCCGTCTTTTTTGGATGAGCCTTATGGCTTTATTTCCAAGAGGGATAGTTCTTACAATGAAATATGGACGAGGCGTTTGTATGCGGAGGGATTCCCCTGCATGGATTTGCGTATGGCCGTGTCCGCCGATGGAGGAGTGCTTTTTGCGTATATTACAGAAGGCGATTTGCCCATTATCTCCGGGGAGATTGGCTCAAATGGTAATCTTTTGTGGACACGAGGCTACTCCTTTTTCGACCCCAAGATTGTAATTTCTTCGGATGGCTCAATTTATTTTAGCAGCATCAAAAAATATTATGAGGATGGCAGTTGGGAGCCTGCATGGGTTCTTGCAAAGACGACTCCTGAAGGGCTTATTGAGTCGTGCCCACAATTTGATGCCTGTTTGGAGTTGTATGATATGCAGTTGCCTTTAAACGGTTATGAGTGGGTGCGAAGTTCCGAGGGGCCGCCCTTTGAACCTGTTGCGGTGAGTGTAGAACCTTTGAGCCTGAGTGCAGAGCCTCACTGCGGCACCCCCACACCTCCCACCCCCTACTTCACCCTCCCCGACACCATCTGTGCCGGCGACTGCCTCTCTCCCGACAGTATTTACAATCGCCTGGCGCATCAGGTGGAGTGGTACATCAGCGGGCCGGGTGGTTTGGATACGACCATAGTGGATACGACTTTCAACTGGTGCTTTGAGGAGGCGGGCGTTTACCAAATCGAGCAGGGCGTATGGCTGCTGGGCTGCTCCGACTTTTACAGCCGCGAGTTGGTGGTGCTGCCGGATGATCTTAGTCCGCCCCTGGGGCAGGATACTTTGATTTGCGATGAAGGGCCGTATGTTTTGCAGCCGCAGAGTTCGCGTCCTTTGCGGGAGTTTTTGTGGGCGGACGGGAGTATGGGCAGCATTTTGGCGGT
>JALVES010000370.1 GCA_027030635.1 Saprospiraceae bacterium
AAACTGCGTCAGGTACTTTTCTTTCATCGCATCTCTCTCATCTTTCTCTGCAGCGGGCAAGCAGGACGCATCGCCCGCTGCGGAGAAAGAAAACTCAAAACATCACCCCGAGGTGAATGGTAATTGCCCGGATGATGGCCTTGGAATCTTCGGCTTCTTCCTTGATGCCTCCCTGACCGTCATCCACATACTTGAGGGCTTTGTTGGTGGTAACATCCGTAAAGCCCTGTTGATAAAAAACACCAAAGAGGATGTTGGTATCGCCGCCCGAACTGCCCCGCAGAATGTATTCCCCTCCGGCTCCGGCCCCCCAGGAAAGAGAAAGCGGAAGGACGTCTTTGCGGATGTCTTCATCATTGGTGTCGAGATTGCCGGCCTTGCTGATGTCGCCGCGGGCCTGCGAGCGAAAGCCTATGAAGAAAGCGGGAATTTCCACAAAAGCTTTCAGGTCACGGCCAATATCGGGCGTCAACAATTTCAGCGACAAAGGTACCTCCACATAGCGAATGGAGTACTTCAAATCCACTTCAGCCGGTAAAACGCGATAATCTTCAGAACTCAAATCCGACTTGGGCCAGAAAACACCTCCGGTTTCGTACAACATGGTACCTCCCGCGTTAAAGTGAAAACCCAGACCGGAAACGATGGCATAGCGCTCGGCAAAGAAAAACTCGCCACGAGCCCCCAGCTTCAAGCCGAGGTTGCTGCCATTGCTGTTGATCTGCTTGTCATCGGAATCCATCCAGCTAAAGGACGGGCTCACCTGAAAGCCGAATCGGAAATTGGTCTGAGCATGGCCCGTCTTTGTCCACAGGGCAAAAAGGCACAAAAAGAAAATGAATTTCTTCATACGTCTAAAGTTTTTAAATGCTTGAGATTCAATTTTATTTCGGCAGCGCTTCAAAGCGCCTCCTTCTTATATCTTTGCAGGCGGAAAAATATTTCCCCTCTTCGGCATATTTTTCAAAATACCTGCTCCTTTCTATGAGTTAATAGGGCAATCCAAAAACTTAAACGCAAATGCTCACGAATCGCTCCCTCTTATGGACATTTATCGGCCTGATGGTCACTTTGCAGGCCTGCCAACCGGACAAAGGTAAGCATATTCCCGATGTCTCGGACATCCCCATGGAAGTTCATATCCGTCGCTTCGACCGCGACCTCTTCAACATAGACACCAACGACATCGAAAATGGCCTGAAGCGATTGCAGCAGAGCTACCCCAAATTCAGCGAATTGTTCTTCAATCAGATTCTCGGGGCCACTGACCCCCGCTATGCGCCGGAAGGGCCCATCCCCTTCATCAAAGGCTTCATAACTCACGAATCCCTGCGCAAGCTGTACGACACTGTGCAAATCGTCTTCCCCGACATGCAGCCCTACGAGCGGGATTTCGAGCAGGCTTTCCGCTTTTTCAAATACTACTTCCCCGAAAAAACCACACCTACGGTTACCGCTTTCATTTCGGAGTACTCCATCGCCAATTTCATCTATGGCGACAACGACCTCGCTGTGGGGCTGGACTTCTTCCTCGGGCGTGACTACCCCTATCTGGCCTACAATGCCGGCAACCCCAATTTTTCCAATTACCTTACCCGCACCAACACGCCCGAGTACCTGGTTTCCAAGACCCTCAAGCCCCTGGTCGAAGACCTCGTCCCGCCACCCTCCGACAACCGCCTGCTCGACCTCATGCTGCGCAACGGCAAAAAACTGTACATCCTCCAGCAGCTCCTGCCCTATGCGCCCGACAGCATCATCACGGAATTCACGCAGGCGCAACTCAACTGGGCAGAAGACAACGAGCTCAACATCTGGACGGAGCTGGTTACTGCAGACTTGCTTTACTCTTCCAATTGGTCAGATATCCGGAAATTGGTAGATTACAGCCCCAATGTACCGGGCATGCCCCCCGAAGCGCCCGGTCGCATTGCCAACTGGATTGGCCTGAAAATCGTCGAAAGCTACCTGAAAAGGCATCCCGAAACCAGCCTGCAGGAGCTGATTGATTTGCAGGACTCCGACGCCTTTTTGCAAGCCTCCAAATACAAACCCAAGCGAAAATGACCTACGAACAACTGAGTGAAGCCCGCGACTACGTAAGGCGGGAAACGGACTTTGAAGTCCGCACAGCGCTGATTCTCGGCACCGGATTGAGCGATTTGGCCCGCGAAATTGAGGAGGAGATTCGTCTGCCTTTCGGCAAAATTCCGCACTTCCCCACGGCCACGGCTCCCGGCCATAAATCCGAGCTCATCCTCGGGCGCCTCAACGGCCATCCGGTCATCGCCACTGCCGGGCGCCTGCACTATTACGAAGGGCACAGCATGCAGGAGGTCGTCTTTCCCCTGCGCCTGATGCATTTGCTGGGCGCAGAAACCGTCATCCTCTCAAATGCTGCCGGAGGCGTACATGAAAAATTCAATGCCGGAGATTTGGTGCTCATCACAGACCACATCAACCTCATGCCCGACAACCCCCTGCGCGGCCCCAATGACGAGCGTCTCGGCCCGCGCTTCCCCGACATGTCCGATGCCTATGACCCCCGATTGCAGCAACTGGCCCGCGACAAAGCCCAATGGATGGGACTTACCCTGCGCGAAGGGGTTTACGTAGCCCTGCCCGGCCCCAATTTAGAGACCCCCGCCGAGTACGAAATGATTCACCGCATCGGCGGGCAGTTGGCAGGCATGTCCACCGTGCCCGAAGTCATCGCTGCCCGCCACATGGGGATGAAAGTACTGGCCTTCTCCGTGGTTGCCAACGTCTGCTACCCGCTATCGCGCATACGGCCCGTGAGCGTAGAAGAAGTCATCGCCGTGGCACAGGCTGCCGAACCCAAGCTGGGAGCCCTGGTCAAGAGTTGTCTGAGCGAGATGGCTTAACTTTGCAAGAGGCCAAAGCGGTTCTCTGATAACACAGCTCTGCATCCAAACCAATATCCATGACCTACGAAAACCCAAAGTTGGTGCTCACTTCCTCCGAAATTGAAGAAGGGGAGGTACATTGGAGAAGCCCCTCCAACATCGCCATCGTCAAGTACTGGGGCAAGCATGGCAATCAATTGCCGAAAAACCCTTCCCTCAGCTTCACCCTGCAGAATGCCTTTACCGAAACGCTCATTCGCTACCGGGCGCGAAAGGAGCAGGGCACTGAGGCCGTTTCGTTTCAATTTTTCTTTGAGCAGAAGCCCCGGCCGGAGTTTGAGCCCAAGCTGCGCAGTTTTTTTGAGCATGTATTGCCTATATTCCCCTTTCTCGGGCAATTGGATATAGAGATACATTCGGCCAACTCTTTTCCGCACTCTGCCGGCATAGCTTCTTCGGCTTCGGCCATGAGCGCCCTGGCCCTTTGCCTGTGCAGCATGGAAGACCTCTTTTTCGGCAGCCTTCAGGAAGATGAAGCCTTTGACCGCAAGGCCTCTTATGCCGCCCGCCTCGGCTCGGGCAGCGCCTGCCGCTCCATCTACCCCAAAGCGGCCCTCTGGGGTAAAACCGGCCTGATAGACGGCTCTTCCGATGAGTACGCCATTCCCATGGCAGAGCAGTTGCATCCCGTCTTTCAGGATTTTCACGACGACATCATGCTCGTCAGCAGCAAGCGCAAGGAGACTTCCAGCACAGCCGGCCATCAGACGATGAACGAACACCCATTTGCCGAAAGGCGATACGAACACGCCAAGAAGCAACTCCACTTCCTCATCGAAGCCCTGCGCCAGGGCGATGTGGAAACTTTTGGAAAAATCGCCGAAGCCGAAGCCCTCGAACTCCACGCCCTGATGATGAGCGCCAATCCACCTTACCTGCTCATGCAGCCCAATACGCTGAGCATGATTGACAAAGTGTGGGCCTTCCGGCGCGAGACCAAACTGCCGCTGTACTTCAGCTTAGATGCCGGGCCCAACCTCCACCTGCTCTATCCCGAAGAAGAAATGCACGCCATCCGGCCCTTCATAGAAAGCGAGCTGGTGCCGCTTTGTGAAGACGGGCAGTGGCTGGCCGACTGGCAGGGCGAAGGGCCGGAAGAAATCTGACAAGACCAAGCCGCTGTGAGTTCTGAAAGCCGCCATATCCCTTTTTCACGCCCCTTGCTGCTCGGCACGGAAGCGGATTGCCTGCAGCGGGCCCTGTCGAATCAGTTTTTCTCGGGCAACGGCCCCATAGCTCATGGCTGTGAGCAGCGACTGAAAGAGCTCTGCAATGCCCAAGGAGCTGTGCTCACCCCTTCCTGCACCCATGCCCTGGAGCTGGCCGCCCTACTCTGCGAAACGGGCCCGGGCGACGAGGTACTCCTGCCGGCTTATGCCTTTTCCTCTACGGCCAATGCCTTCGCCATGCGAGGGGCTGTCCCCGTCTTCGTGGATGTACGCCCCGAAGACATGAACATCAACCCCCGACTTTTGGAGCAGGCAATAAGCCCCCGCACCAAAGCCGTGGTAGCGCTCCACTACGGCGGCATGGCCTGCGACATGGATGCGCTCACAGCATTTGCCGAAAGGCATCAAATCTATCTCATTGAAGATGCAGCCCAGGCCATCGGGGCGACTTACCGCGGCAGGCCCCTCGGCAGCTTCGGACATCTGGCAGCTCTCAGTTTTCACGAATCTAAAAACGTGCATTGCGGCGAGGGCGGCGCCCTGCTCATCAACCGGACCGAAATGACGGAACGCGCCCTGCCCATGCGCAACAAGGGCACCAACCGCCACGAATTTCTCGCGGGCAAGGTGCAGGCCTATGAGTGGACCAGCCCGGGCTCGGCCTACCTCATGCCGGAGCTGAACGCCGCTTTCCTGCATACCCAGTTGCAGGCGCTGCAAACGGTCAACAAACACCGTCAAAAGCTCTGGGAAACCTATGCCAAAGGCCTGCAACCCCTGGAAGAAGCCGGCCTGCTGCAACTGCCACATCCCCTGCCTGAAGCTGCTCACAACGGGCATCTCTTTTTCATCCGCTGCCGCAGCGCCAAAGAACGACTGCAGCTGAGCAAACAACTCAGCGAACGGGGCATAGAAGCCTACTTCCACTACCAGCCGCTCCACCTTTCGCCTGCCGGCAAACGATATGGCCGTAAACCGATGCCACTACCCGTTACAGAAAGGGAAAGCCAACGCCTCCTGCGCCTGCCGCTCTATTACGAGCTGCAAATGGAAGATGTGGAATACATCGTGCATGCGATTCGGGATATTTTGGGGGGGTAGCTTTTGCAAACGCTGCCATACGACCCGGGGCTTACGCCCCGGGCTACCCAAGGTGTCGGGCTTCGATTACCTCAGCCAACACCCTGCCGGGGCTTTTGCTTCGCTCAGGATAACACCTTCGCATTTTTCGCGGGTGGCCCGCCCCTTCAGGGGCCGGGGGCAAGCTGCGGCCCTTTACCCAGCTCCTTCAGCAAACGAAAATGCGCCCTGATGGCCGAACGGAATGAGGGCAGGCGGTGATAAGGCAGATTGAATTCTTTGGCCGTTTGAGCAACGATCTTCGATATCTTGCGGTAGTGGATGTGGGAGATGTTCGAAAACAGATGGTGCTCCACCTGGTAGTCCAGGCCACCGATAAACCAGGAGACCCAGCGGCGGGTCTTAAAGTTGGCCGTCGTCAGTAACTGGTGAATGGCCCAGTGGTCTTTCATTTTGCCCTCTTCATCGGGTAGCGGAAACTCGGCCTGGGGCACGACATGGGCCGTCTGAAAGACAATGCTCAAAACGATACCCGTAATGAAGTGCATGCTGACAAAGCCAAGTATGATAAAGCCCGGCGATACCGGCAGAATCAACATCGGCAAGACCAAAATATAGAAGAAGTAAAAGCCTTTCCAGCCCAAAAGGCTGAAAAATTCCTTGCGAAAACGCTTTTTTCCTTTAATGAGCCCTCTGTCTCTATAGCGAAAGAGGTTTACAAAATCTTTGCTGAGCACCCAGGCCAGCGTCGATACTCCGTAAAAAAACCAGGCATACAGATGCTGGAAGCGATGGATTTTATAGTGCCTGGCATGAGGCGAAAAGCGCAAGAGCTTTGCCGGCGGCCTGATGTCGTCATCGGCGCCTTGCACGTTGGTATAGGTATGGTGTAAGACGTTGTGCTGCACCTTCCACATGCTGGCCTGGGCGCCCACGAGATTGGAGGTCTTACCCAGCATGCGGTTCACCCATTTTTTACGGGAGTAAGAGCCGTGGTTGGCATCGTGCATCACGCCCATGCCGATGCCGGCCATGCCAAGCCCCATGACCAGCCAAAGCAGATACATGCCCCAGGCAGCGCCTGCCACGCCCGTTATCATCAGGCCATAAGGCACAAAAAAGATGGCCAGCATGGCAATGGTCTTGACGACCATGCGCCAGTCTCCATAGCGCGTGGTGTTGTTGGTTTCGAAATAATCGGCAATGCGTTCTTTGAGTGTATAAAAGAACTCCGCCTGCTCCCGCTTGTTGGGGAACTTGTACTTGATCTGAACTTGAGTCATGAAAGAGAATTTAAATTCCTAAAATGCGCCGCATTTTACGGAATTTCCGGGAAATCAACGGTAGGCATAAGTCAATAAGTCGTAGGTTGTCAAAATTCCCACGAGCTTACCATTGCCATTAACAACAGGCAGAGCATGGAAAAGGTTCTCGCGAAAAATATCGGCAGCTTTTCGAACGCTGTCTTCGGGAGCGATGACAGCCAGATTTCTCGTCATGATGTCTTTGACGAGTAAGGACTCATACAGCGCCTGATCGTACTCCTCTTTGTTGTCGGCATGGAAAAGCGTAAAGCCATGAGAAATTTTCAAAAAATCCGATTTGCTGACCATACCTTCGAGACAGCCCTCCTCATCCACTACCGGAAGATGGTGAATGTCGTGGCGCTTAAACGCATCTGCCACGGCACTCACGGGCTCATAGGGGCCCAGGACGACCAGATCCCTGGCCATGAGGTCTTGTACAGGTCGGGTCATGTCTATTTCCATGGTAGTCTTTGTTGTTTGCAATGGTTCATTTCCCTTCTGCCGCCTTGGGATGCTCCACATCCATAAAGCTATAACGCAACAAATCGTGGGTAGTAACAATGCCCACAAGGGTGTCATCTTCTACAATGGGTAAGGCGTGAAACTTATTGGCCAGGAAGATATCCGCAGCCAGGCCAATGCTGTCGTCGGGGTCCAGAAAAATGGGGTATTTGGTCATGATGTCTTTGGCCGTAAGACTTTCCATTTGCTTGAGGGAATAGGTGGGGCCGGTGGTATTCAGGGTGAGGATGTAGGCCACTTTGTAGAGGTCTTCTTTGCTGATGATGCCCACCAGTTTGCCGCCGGGCTCCACTACCGGTATATGGTGAAAGTCTTTTTCCTCAAACAACTTCTTCGCAGCCTGAAAAGAATCATCGGGGTGCAGCGTCATCAGTTGAGTCGTCATAATCGTCGAAACGGGAGCACTTGTATTCATAAATCTGATTTTTACGTACCAACAATTTCTCATCTGATTCCTGTGCTTCAAAAGTAAGCCGCTCTGCCGCCATCGCAGGTGATAAGCATCAATACAAATCCTGATTTTTATCAGGAAGAGGAGCAGAGCCCTTTGTTATTAAAACCTTCACGGCGCTCAACTGTTCTATACCGTAGTGAAGGAACTCCCGATCAGAACCTTTGTTTAACAGGACAAAAAACGCCCCATGAATTTTCAACAAGACGTCATAGAACGCAGTTATGAGGTACCGGTAGTTGTTGACTTTTGGGCCCCCTGGTGTGGCCCCTGTCGCGTACTGGGCCCCGTCATTGAGCAACTGGCAGCCGAGCAAAAAGACCGCTGGGAGCTCGTCAAGGTCAATACGGAAGAAGAGCAGGATATCGCACTCCAATACCGCATCCGGAGCATCCCCAACGTCAAGCTTTTTGTGGACGGAAAGCCCGTGGCAGAATTTGCCGGCGCCCTGCCCCGAGGCATGATCGAGAAGTGGCTCGATCAAAACATCCCCAGTGAAGAAAAGCAGGCCCTGCAAAGCATACTCGAACGGGAAAACGGGTTTCCCGACCCTCATATCCGGGATTTGTTAGAGACTTTCGTCAAATCTCACCCGCAGGACAAAAGGGCCCGCATTGCCCTGGCCCGCCATCTCTTATTCGATGAGCCCGAACGCGCCCGCCAACTGGTGGAAGACATCCAGGCCTCCGATGAAGAGTACGACTCAGCCCAAGACATCCTCACCCTCTTGGAGCTGGTCGAATACGAACCCGCCGAAAGAACCCCCGCC
>JALVES010000371.1 GCA_027030635.1 Saprospiraceae bacterium
CTATACCGATGGCGGCGGTTTCATCCACATCGGGCGTATGGGTCAGGCGAATGAGCTCCCGTTCCTTGCCACTCAGGCTGAGGTCTAAGTAAAACAAATCGAAGCGGCCGTGTGGCGGAATGGAGTCTAATTGTTGCTTTCGCAAAATGTCGTCCGGGCGGTTGGAGGCCCAAATCAGCCCTTTATGACCGTCTAACTCTACCAGGCGGGCATTCAGGTCATCCCAGGGGTCCTGGGTGATGCGGCTTGTCTGGCGCGTCTTTGTATCGTAGAGGAAAATGTCGCTCAAGCCCCGCACGGCGGCCGTAAACAGCAGCTTGCGCCCGTCGTAATACTCAAAGCTGTATATCCGCTGATACTGCGTGGTGAAGACGTCTTTCAAGACCTCTCCCGTCTCTATGAGATGGCGGTCTAAGTGAATCCGGTCTCTGTGTTCGTAGATGACTCCCAGCTCGCTGCCATCGGGGCTCCAGGCGAGCAGGGGGTAGTTGTAATCCGTGGCCTGCAGCACAAAGCGATAGCCCTTTCGAAAGAGTTTTTTGGTCTTGCCCGTGCGCCGGTCTTGCAGCCAGACTTTGATTTTGCCGTCTTCATTGGTGGCGTAAGCCAGGTAATTGCCATCGGGGCTGAGGCTGAAGTGATAAAGCTTTGCATCTCTGCGGTGCTGCAGAGGGATTTCCGTGCGTTCAGGGGCATCTTCGGGCGCTTCCATATCCCGAATTTCGCCTTTGTATCGCTGCTCAAAATAGTTGAAGCAATTTTCCTGCACTTCCCACAGGCGGGCATCCAAGGCGTAGGAAAACCCCTGGTCGGCGCTGCGGTTGATGCGCGAGAGGTAGAGCAGGTTGGAGACCGTATTGGCGCTGTGGTTGATGCCTACAAAATGCCAAAGCGCATGGCCCGCGAGACGGGGAGATTTTCGGGCCAGTTCATTAAAATTCCGCACCTGCCCGCCGAGGATGAGCGTGCGCAACTCATCGTCTAAGTCCGTATTCCAGGACTCTGCCACGTAGGCCACCAGGCCCGGCACAAACCAATCGGGCAGATCCAGCGTCAGCGCATTTTGCAGCACCTCCTGCAGATTGGCGCCATAAAGCAGCGAACTGAGATATACGCCCGCAATGCCTTCTCTCAATTGCTTCCGCAAATGCTCATAAGAGCCGTCGTAATAGACAAATATCTTGTTGCCGGAGATGGCCGTAACATCATCTGCAAATTCAAAAACCTCATCCGAGCCCAAATTGCTCTGCTTCAGGTCGGTCAGATCGGTATAGACCAGCACCTCGATCTTGTCGTTGATGCGATGGTTCAGGAAAGTCTCGATGCTCTCAATTTCGTGCTCTGCCAGTTGAAGGGCTGCCTGCCCGATGTAGCGCCCCTCGCCATACCAGTAAAAGATAAAATGCGGCGTCTCGTACTGCGACCAATCTTCAAAGATCTGGTGATACTGCACGCGGTTTTTGCCAAAAACATCCTGTGTGATATTTTGACTGTATAAAAAGGCAGAAAAAGCGATGAAAAATCCAACGAGTGTATATCTTGCAGCCATTATTGAGCAGTTAAAAGGATATAGTGAAATAAAAACGCTATTATACAAAATGGTTCATTAAGAATTTAGACGGCAAGATGCCTAAAATTCAGCAAACTTTCAATGCACTTCATTATTTTCCTAACTCAGACTTGATCTCAAAATCGCATAAAATAAATGATACCATCTGACAATTGAACCTTTCTTAAAACCCGCGGAAACCCGCACAATCCGCGTCATCCGCGTTCTATTGGCTATTGATGCCAAGCAGCAATGCCTCAATAGAACGCGGATTTTCGCGGGTGCGGCGGATTTTCGCGGATTAAACCGGTTGAACTTGATAGCCTGTTTCCCAATGGAAACAGGTGCCAAAAACTTAATGAACCATTGATACAAACTAAAAACGCAAAAACATGGCTACTGTTGTTGCTTTCACCTTCAACCCTTTTCAGGAAAACACCTGGTTGGTGATAGATGAGCCTTCCGGCAAATGCGCTATCGTGGACCCGGGTTGCTCCAATGCAGAAGAGG
>JALVES010000372.1 GCA_027030635.1 Saprospiraceae bacterium
TGTCCCAAAAGAATATTTTTCCTTTTTGGTTTTGCCCAGCCTCTCATCGCGTGTAAAAATCTTTTTTTGACGCCCTTTTGGGAAAAAATACAAACTCTCTGTAACGACCTCTGTCTTTGTCAATGAAAATGAGTAAGCATACTCTACACCCTTATTGATGAATCGAATGAAGTAAGTGCTTGGCTTCTCGCTATAACCATCAAATTTAAAGGGCTCAAAAGCAAATGTGGTGTTCTCATTATGTGTATGAGATTGATACACCATAGCATGACAGAATCGTATGGCCTTGATAAGATTACTCTTCCCCGAGGCATTGGCTCCATAGATAGCTACACTCTTCAAAACTCTGGTATCCCCAAATTTGAATGTATGGTCCTCCAATAAAGTACCATCCGAAGACTTCAGAGCAGCAGCCCGCAAGTCCAAAACGACCTCATCTTTGATGGAGAAAAAGTTACTGATGCGAATTTCCAAAACCATACAACACCAAGTTAGAAATTACAAATCCTCTCCAAAGATAAGTATTTTCTCCAAAACCCCGCCGAAACTTCCGCCAGGCCTTATCTTTGTAAACGCTCACCTTCTCTGTACGACAAACAGCCCGAAGCGCCATGATTTATCTCGACCACAATGCCACGACTCCGCCGGACGAAGAAGTCATCAGCGCCATGATGCCCTACTTCAGGGAGTTTTACGGAAATGCCTCCAGCCGCACACACCTCTTTGGCTGGGATGCCCGCGAAGCCATAGACCTGGCCCGCCAACAACTGGCCTCCCTGCTCCGCGTTAAGCCCCGCGAACTGGTTTTTACCTCCGGAGCCACCGAAGCCGTCAACCTCGCCCTGCGCGGGCTCTTTCCACCCGACGACAGCAAAGGCGCCCGCCTGCTCACCCTCAAAACCGAGCACAAAGCCGTGCTCGATACCTGCCTCTGGTTAGAAAAACACCAGGGCGTACACATAGACTACCTCGAAACAGATGCACAGGGCCACATCTCTCTACAGCATTTGGCGAAAGCCATAAAACCCCAAACCCGCCTCGTGGCCATCATGTTCGCCAACAACGAAACCGGCCTCATTCACCCCGTGCGGGAAATCGCCGAAATCTGCCGGCAGGCCGAAACCACTTTTTTCTGCGACGCCACCCAGGCCGTGGGCAAAATAGAGGTCCATCCCGAAACGCTGGGCATAGATATGCTCGCCTGCTCGGCCCACAAAATGTACGGGCCCAAAGGCGCCGGCGCCCTTTACCTGCGCAAAGACCTGATGCTCACCCCCCAAATCACGGGTGGCGGCCAGGAACGCAAACGACGGGCCGGTACCCTCAATGTGCCCGCCATCGTCGGCTTCGGCAAGGCGGCCGAACTCGCCGCAAAGCGCCACGATAAAGACCAAATGAAAACAGAAAAATTGCGAGACCTGCTCGAAAAAATCCTCTTCGACGCCCTGCCCGGCATCTCCGTCAACGGCTGCACAAAACACCGCCTCCCACACGTCAGCAACCTGCGCTTTGAAGGCATAGAATCCGAAGACCTCATGCTGGCACTCAGCACCAAAGTGGCCGTATCTTCCGGCTCGGCCTGCAATTCTGCCGAAGTGTTGCCCTCTCACGTCTTGCTCGCCATGGGGCTTTCCGAAGAAGAAGCGCTGTCCTCCATACGCTTCAGCCTGGGCCGCCACACCCGCGAAGAAGACATCCGGCGCGCCTGTGAGCTGCTCATACAGACCGTCAAAAGGCTGCGTTCTTAAGAGCGCTCGTGGATGTATCCCGCCCGCTCGCGCAAAAACTGCCCCCGCCTTCCGGCAAAATGGGCCTTAATCTCCGCCAAAATGGACAGAGCAATTTCTTCGGGCGTCAGAGCCCCTATGTCGAGCCCTACGGGATTGTACAACCGCCCCAAAGCCTCTTCTGAAAAGACATGACCGGCGGCCCGCAATTCGTATAGACTCTTGTTGCGCCGCTTCACGGGCCCCAGCATGCCTATGTAAGGCACGCCGCTTTGCAGAGCCATGAGCAGATTGTCCCGGTCCGTTTTGTAATCGTGAGCCATCAA
>JALVES010000373.1 GCA_027030635.1 Saprospiraceae bacterium
GCCAAATGGGACAAGGGGATGTCGCCCGTCTCCGTTTCCATGCCCATTTCAGTGGCCAGCTGCAGTACGTACTTGCGGGTAATGCCCTGAAGTACGTCGCTTCCCGCCGTACATAATTTGCCGGAAGGCATAACCAAAAAGACATTAGAGCGGTAAGTCTCCAAAACCCGTTGGCCGTCCGTATAGAGGATTTCACCGGCGCCGGCGGCTTTCATGGCTGCCTGGCTGCGCAAAGCTCTGGCGTAGTTCAGCCCCTTGGCCTCGGGCAACTCCCGCACAAAACGATGGGTAATCAACTTGATGGGCGTCTCCACGCGCTGCTTGTCGGCAAAACGCGGTACCGGCGGGCGGCTCAGAATCAGGAGATTGGGCGGAGTGTCGGCGTGGAAACCGTCTTCGGCATAGCCCCCCGTGAGAATCAGGCTGATGCCCCCCTCCTGCATGTCGCAGGCACGAATGAGCTTAAAAATCTGCTCACGCAAAGCCTCCACGCTCACTGGCAAAGACAACTCGTACAGCGCCGCCGAACGCTGAAAACGCTGCAGATGGTCTTCCAGAAAAACCGGACGCCCCCGGTGTACGGAAAAAAAGTCAAAAACGCCGTAACCGCGCAAAAGCGCCAAATCGTTGAGCCCAATTGCAGCCGTAGCGGCCGGAAGAAGTTCGCCATTGAGGATGTGATAAGTCATGAGCAGATTATTTTAAAACAGGCTCCCAAAACCGCTCCGATTTAAGGATATTTGCTATATTACCGGCTCTTTTGACAGAGCATTTGGAGAGCAAATATCCATTAAATCCAGGAAAAACCACTAAACTTTTTAAACCACGCCTTATGAAAATCTATGACACCAAAGACATTCGCAACGTCGCGCTCTTAGGGCATCCGGGCTCCGGCAAAACCATCCTCGCCGAGTGCATGCTCTTCGAAGCCGGCGAAATTACCAGACGAGGCAGCATTGAAGAAAAGAACACCCAATCGGATTACACCAACATCGAGCAAGAACGCGGCAACTCCATCTTCTCCACGCTGATGCATGCCTCCTGGAAAGACTCCAAAATCAACATCCTCGACACACCCGGCTTCGACGACTTCATGGGCGAAGTGGCTTCCGCCCTCAAAGTGGCAGATACCGGCCTGATGCTGCTCAACGCACGCAGCGGCGTAGAAGTAGGCACCGAGCTCATCTGGGACTTCAGCGAGCAAATGCACACGCCCATGCTCTTCGTCGTCAACCAACTCGATCACGATAAGGCCGACTACGACACCACGCTGGAGCAGGCTAAGGAGCGCTTTGGAGCAGGCAAAGTCATCCCCTTCCAATATCCCCTCAATCAGGGTGAGGGCTTCAACAGCATCATAGACGCCCTGCGCATGGTGATGTACGTCTTCCCGCCCGAAGGCGGCAAGCCTGAGAAACAGCCCATCCCTGAAAGCGAAAAAGAACGCGCTCAGCAAATGCACAACGCCATCGTCGAGGCCGCTGCCGAAAACGATGAAGAGCTCATGGAAAAATTCTTCGAAGACGGCAGCCTGACCGAAGAAGAACTCACAGCCGGCCTGCGCATGGCCATCGCTCACAGAGAGCTGTTTCCGCTCTTCTGTGCTTCAGGTGCCCGTAACATGGGCAGCGGGCGCATCATGGGCTTCATCAACGACGTATGCCCCTCACCGACCGACATGCCCCCCGCCAAATTAGAAGGCGATGGAGAACTCAAAGTTGACCCCAACGACAGCACCACGGTATTCATCTTCAAAACGGTCTCGGAACCGCGCGTGGGCAACGTCTCTTATTTCAAAGTCTATTCAGGCACGCTCAAAGTCGGCGATGAATTGGTCAATGCCAACAACCAAAGTACAGAGCGCATCACTCAGCTCTTCCTCGCCAACGGAAAAAACCGCTCGCCCATCAACGAATTTAAGGCAGGCGACCTCGGCGTTACGGTGAAGCTCAAAAACTCTCATACCAACCAAACGCTCAATGCCAAAGGCGTTGACCGGAAAATTGCCCCCATACCCTTCCCCGAACCGCGCATACGCGTGGCCGTAGAGCC
>JALVES010000374.1 GCA_027030635.1 Saprospiraceae bacterium
AACACTTCGGGCGTATCTTCCGCAACAACGCCCGCATGTCTTCACTCGGCATCCCGCAAATCGCCGCCATCATGGGCAGTTGCGTGGCAGGCGGAGCCTACCTGCCCATCATGTCCGATGAAGCGCTGATCGTGGAAGGCACAGGCTCCATCTTTCTCGCCGGCCCCTACCTCGTGCGCGCAGCCATAGGCGAAGTCGTGGACAAGGAGACCCTCGGCGGCGCCACCACTACCAGCGAAATCTCCGGCATCACCGACTACAAATGCAAAGACGATGCCGACTGCCTCAAAACCATCCGCGACCTCATGTCGCGCCTCGCCCAACCCGAAAGCGCAGGCTTCGACCGCATCCAGCCCAAAGCCCCCAAACGCTCCAAAGAAGAACTGCTCAAATACTTCCCCGTAGAGCGCACCAAGCCCTTCGACATGCGCCAGGTGCTCGAAGCCATCGTGGACGAACCCGGCCTCACCGAGTACAAAAAAGAATACGGCAAAACCATCATCTGCGCCTATGCCCGCATCCAGGGCTGGTCGGTCGGCATCGTCGCCAACAATCGCCTGCTCGTGCGCAACAAAAAAGGCGAAATGCAATTCGGCGGCGTCATCTACTCGGATTCAGCCGATAAAGCCGCCCGCTTCATCATGGTCTGCAACCAAAAACGCATACCTCTCATCTTCTTCCACGATGTTACCGGCTTCATGGTCGGCTCACGCTCCGAGCACGGAGGCATCATCAAAGACGGCGCCAAACTGGTCAATGCCGTAGCCAACTCCACCGTGCCCAAATTCAGCATCATCGCCGGCAGCTCCTATGGCGCAGGAAACTACGCCATGTGCGGAAAAGCCTACGATCCCCGCCTCATCCTCGCCTGGCCCACAGCCAAAATCGCCGTCATGGGAGGCGAACAGGCAGCCAAAGTGCTCATGCAAATCCAGGTCAGCTCCCTCAAAGCCAAAGGACAGGAACCCTCCGAACAAGAACAACAGGAGCTCTTCGACAAAATCAGCCAACGATACGAAAAACAAACCAGCCCCTACTACGCAGCCGCCCGACTCTGGGTGGACGAAATCATTGACCCTCGCAACACCCGCGAAATCCTCGCCCTCGGCATCGAAGCCGCCAACCACGCCCCCGTAGAGCGCTTTAACACAGGCGTCTTGCAAACATGATAAACATGAACTACACATTCAAAATACTGCTCTTCTTCTCCCTCGCCCTGTGCCTGCCCCGAATAGGTCATGCACAACCCCCTTTGTCGCTTTTTTTCGCTTCCGCAAATGCAACCCGCTGGAATGCTCCACCCCAAATGTACATGCAGAAGTTTGGGCAGCCCGTGCCACCCAAACCACTTCCGCTTAAACGCTCGCCCTACCAAATCCAAACCAACCAATGGCCGCTCTTTTGCCGCCTCGAATGGCAGTGGGAAAAAACCACCGCCCTCCCCTGGAAATTCCGCCTCGGAAATTTGGACTACGTAAACCAACTCGAAGGCAAATAATGTGGTATTTTTGCAGGAAAGGAAAAAACTCTTTAAAGCGCCACACCTAAAACACTCGCTTCTCCTTCACTCCACCGGCCCCGAAAGCCGGCTCAAAAACCAGCAATCCATGAAAACCATTTCTTATCTGCTGACCCTCCTCCTCGCTATCGGGTTCCATTTGGCGAAAGCCCAAAACGCCAGCGTCGAAGCCACCGCCGAAAAAATTCTGGAAACCTACCCGGGCTACAAAGAAACTTCCATCCAAGACCGCCGCTTCAAACACGAAGAAATCGTGCCCCTCATCGAACGCCTGCAAGGCAAACCGGGCTTTGAAATCAGCGTAGTGGGGCAATCGGTAGAAAAGCGCAACATCTATCTGGTGCGCATCGGAAATGGCCCCACCCCCGTCTTGCTCTGGTCGCAAATGCACGGCGACGAACCCACTGCCACCATGGCCATCATGGACCTCTTCAACTTCTTCGCCGATGCCGGAGGCCCCCTCGACGACTGGCGCCAACTCCTCATAAAAGACCTCAGCCTCTACTTCATCCCCATGCTCAATCCCGATGGGGCCGAACGCTTCCAACGACGCAACGCCTTAGACATTGACCTCAACCGCGATGCCGTCAGACAACAAACGCCCGAAGCTCAAATCCTCAAACGCCTGCGCGACTCCCTCCAGGCCGTCTGGGGCTTCAACCTGCACGACCAAAGCCGCTACTACAGCGTCGGGCGCAGCGGCATGACCGCCTCCTTCTCCTTCCTCGCCCCCGCCTATAATTTCGAAAAAGACATCAATCCCGTGCGCGAACGCTCCATGCAACTCATCGTCGAGCTGGACCAGCTTATCGAACAGTACATACCCGGGCAAGTCGCCCGCTACGACGACGAGTTCGAACCCCGCGCCTTTGGCGACAACATGCAAAAATGGGGTACCAGCACCATCCTCATCGAATCAGGCGCCTATCCGGGCGACCCCGAAAAACAACAACTGCGACGCTACCACTACCTGCTGCTGCTCTCCGCCTTCGAAGCCATACGCAGCGAAAGCTTCGCACAACAAAACAAAGACGACTATTTCCTCATCCCCGAAAACAAGCGCCTGTTGCACGACCTCATCGTCCGCGAAGCCAGTTGGCAACGAGACGGGCACCAGTACCGGATAGACCTCGCCTTTCGGCAAAAGGAAAAGCTGTACAACGGAGCACGACTGGTCTATCGCGAAGGGCAATTGGTGGACATAGGCGACCTCTCCACCTTCACCGGCTTTAGCGAACTCGACGCCTCCGACATGCTCGTGCAAAGCGGAAAACTCTACCCCCGCGTTTTCTTCGACCTCAAAGAGCTCCAACGCGAAACGGATTTCAAAAAATTGCTGCAAGACGGCTACACGGACGTGCGCCTGCAACGCCTGCCGCCCGCTGAAGTGACCGCAGAATTGCCCCTGCGCCTGCATCCGGCCAACACTAAGAAAATCTCCAACGAAATAAAACTCTACACCAACCCGAGCCTGCTGCTCACCAAAGGCAACGAAGTGCAATACGCCATCGTCAATGGCAAGCTCTACGACGTAAACCGGTAAAAAACACCATACCCCATGGAAGAACTCATCACCTCCTTTCCGGAGCAACTGCATCAAGCCATTTCCTTTGCGCGGGAAGCAGTTGCCTCGGCCTCTTTTCCTCAGGAAAAAAACATTCAAAACATCTACCTCGCCGGCATGGGCGGCTCGGCCATTGGCGGAGACTTTGTGGAGGCCTTTTCGCAAAAGGACAGAGCCGTACCCATGCAAGTCGGCAAAGGCTACTCCCTGCCGGCCTGGGTAGGAGAAAACACCCTGGCCATAGCCTCTTCTTATTCCGGCAATACGGAAGAGACCATCGCCTCCCTCGAGGAAATGATCCGGCGACGGGCCCAAACCGTCGTCATCAGCTCGGGCGGACGCCTGCGCGAAATGGCCCGCGAAAACGGACTACCCTTCCTGCAACTGCCCGAAGGGCAACCCGCACCACGCGCAGCCCTCGGCTGGTCCCTGCTCATGCAATTGGAACTGCTCCGGCACTACGACCTGGTGAATGACAAACTCATCCATCAGGCTGCCGCCGCCGCCGATTTGCTCCGCAATGACCAAGAGCAGATTAAGAGCAAAGCCCTGCGCATAGCGGGCTTCCTCGCCGACAAAATCCCCCTCATCTACACCGGGCAGATGTTCGAAGCCGTAGCCCTGCGCTTCCGCCAACAACTGGCTGAAAATGCCAATATGCTCGCCTGCCACCACGTCTTCCCCGAAATGAACCACAACGAACTGGTCGGATGGAGCGGTCAATACCCCAAGGTAGCCGCAGTCTATCTGCGCAGCCAACAAGACGAACACCCACGCATCAGCCTGCGCATGGAAGTCAGTAAAGAAATCATCACCCGCGCCGCCGGCACCTTCATCGAAGTACACGCCAAAGGCCATAGCTCCGTAGAACGCAGCCTTTACCTGGTACATCTCACCGATTGGGTATCCTTTTATGCCGCCGAAAAACGAGGAGTGGATGCCATGGACATCGCCGCCATCAACTTTCTCAAAGGCGTATTAAGCCGGCAAAAATGAAAAAGCTCCGCCCGAAGATTCCGGGCAGAGCCTCTCATTGCACTTTATCTTAAACGCACGCCCCCCGAGTATTGGGCTGTCCAAAACATGGAGGGTAGATAGTGTGCATTACATAGTGTGAGGAGTGGCGTATCGCTTTGATAAAGTAATCTTCACGGGATTTGGGTTGCTGTTTCTCACAGTACTACCTAACAAAGCTAAGTACCCTGAATCCTCACCTATCTAATTTGCTTTTTACAGAAAATCGGTCTTGGAATGGAGTGCCTGAAGCAATAACAAGTGCAAATATTGCTCTTTTTTTGCAATTATTCACCGCTTTGCCTATCCATTTAGAAAACGGCCTGTTTTCAGCAAGAAGTGGGGGCATTGAGAAATAAAAAACTTTTCCAAACTTTCTTTGTTCGGTAATTGAAAAGTTTCTTATCTTTGCACCGCTTTTCATACTGCAAGCCGAAGGGCTGCAAAAAGCAGGCTTCCAAAGCTGCCTGAAATACCCACGTGGCGGAATTGGTAGACGCGCAAGGTTGAGGGCCTTGTGTCCGATAAGGACGTGCTGGTTCGACTCCAGTCGTGGGTACTGCCAAAGCCCTCTGATCTCCTCTGAGTTGAATTTGCCGAAGGGAGGTCAGGGGGCTTTTTCTATTTTCACAACACGCCCTCCCGAAGCAGCCTTCACCCTCAAAAAATACAGCCCTGCGGGCAAATCCCTCAAATCCATCGCATAGGCAGAGCTGCCTGCCGGCAAACGCCACTGCAACAATAAGCGGCCCGCAGCATCGTACAGAAAGAGCTGCACCTCCTCTTCCAAAACGCCCTCCCACTGCAAATTTGCCTTCCCTTCAAAGGGATTGGGCCACAACCGAAAGGCCTGCGGCGCTGCCCGCCCAGGCAGAGGCGAAGAGCAACCCTCACCCGACAAAAGCCCCAAACGCTCGTGCAAGAGCGTATTCCAAACCACGCCCTTTTGCTCAGGCGTAAATTGCCAAAGACAGGCATCATCGCTGTAATACATGTAATTGGTGTACATGTCTGCACTGCCGCAACTCTCCCGCAGGCCGGAGGGGCATTCGCCCAGATAAGTTTCTGAAGTTCGCGGAGTATCTTCCAAACCATCGTCGTTTTCGCAATTTGCATTTCCCTCGCCCCAGGGATGCAGAAGGCCAAAGTAGTGCCCCATTTCATGCACAGCCGTGCGCCCGAGTCCGTGCGGAGCGCCATTTGCCGAAAGGCCAAATACCCTCCAATCTATGAGCAAACCGTCCTTTTCAGGAGTGGCCTCATCCGGAAAAGTGGCCTTGCCCAGAATACTGCCCCCCATGTCCACCACGCGGATGTTGATGTAGCGTGCTGCATCCCAGTTGTCCACGCCTCCGAGGGCTGAGAAAAAAACGGCCTCTGTCAGGCCCATGCCGGCTTGCGCAACGGGCGTGCGCGTAATGCCGTTGGTGGGATTGCCATCCGGGTCCAAACTCGCCAGGCAAAATTGCAACTCCAAATCAGCCAGCAGGGGCCTGAATGGAGGCAAAAGCTGAGCCGCCCCGCTGCCATCTTCGTGAAAGGCGCGATTCAACTCCTCAATCTGAGCATAGATCTGCTCGTCGGACAGGTTCTGCTCCTCATCCTGATACAAGACGTGTACCACCACGGAAAGCGTTACGGGTTCGCGGGGCAAACTGCCCTGCCAAACGCGTGGCCAATAAGCTGCCGGGGCCTCCGAAGCACAGGGAACAATGAGCGGAGATTGGGCTGCGACGGCTTTCGCCAAAAAAAACAACAGCAGGCACAGGGCTCCCGAGCCAAGACCGGCAGCAATCCGACAACACTTCTCCCCTGACATTTTCAGCGAAGTTTTCATATCTTTCGTATATTGGCGGCTTTCTGTAAAAACCACCCAAATATAAAGACAAAACCCATGGTTTTTCCCTTTACCGCCATCGTAGGACAGGAAGAAATGAAGCTGGCTCTGCTGCTCAACGCCATTGACCCCTCCATTGGCGGCGTGCTCATCATGGGCCATCGCGGCACGGCCAAAAGCACAGCCGTGCGTTCTTTGACGGCCCTGCTGCCCCCTATTTCAAACGAAAGCCTGCAAGCCGAGTTGCGCATGAGCGACGGCAAAAGTACCCGCATCCAACTAAACCCCGGCCGGCCCGAAGACCACGCCCCTATGGTGGACCTCCCCCTCAGCGCCACCGAAGACCGCGTCGTGGGAACGCTCGACATCGAGGCCATACTCACCCAGGGCAAAAAGAGTTTCGAACCCGGCCTGCTGGCACGCGCCCACGGAGGTTTTTTATACATAGACGAAGTCAATTTGCTGGAAGACCATCTCGTGGACCTGCTGCTCGACGTGGCAGCCAGCGGCGTCAACATCGTCGAACGCGAAGGCCTCAGCCTGCGACATCCCGCCCGCTTCGTGCTGGTCGGCTCCGGCAATCCCGAAGAAGGCGACCTGCGACCTCAACTCTTAGATCGCTTCGGGCTCTACACCCAGGTACATACCGTTACAGATGTGGCAGAGCGGGTCAAAGTCGTAGAACGCGCAGAAGCCTTTCGGCAAAATCCACAGGCCTTCCTCTCGCAATGGGAGCCGGAGCAGCAAACCCTGCGCCAACGCCTGCTCACCGCCCGCGAACTCCTGCCCGAAGTAAACCTGCCCGAGCAACTCCTCGCCCGAGCCGTTGAACTCTGCCTGCGCCTGAAAATAGACGGGCACAGAGGAGAGATTACCATCTCCAGGGCCGCTAAAGCACATGCCGCCCTCCAGGGCAGAAAGGCAGTTCACGCCAACGACATCCAAGCCGTTACCTCCCTCGCCCTGCGGCATCGCCTCCGCCGCGACCCGCTGGAGACCATAGATAGCGGGCAAAAAATTAAGGAGGCTATGCAGGAGTTGTTTGTGGGCTGAGAGAATTTATTTCCCATTCAAACTCCAATCATACTCTAAGTATTGAATGGTAGCACCCGCCTCCAAAGACGTCTTGGAATACTTATTCAAAAAAGTGCGCAAATCGCCGAAATCGGCAGCATACCATTCGAAGATCTTCGACACCTTTGCCGCAGAGGGGCTGATTTGATTGTATTTCGGATTGTTGATGAAAGCCTTTGCCCTTTGGTCCAGCGTTTGCGAAAGCGAAGAGGCCGTCCAGGCCCTGTTGAGCAGCGGCGGGCAGGAACGGGCAGCACAATTCACGGCAAAGTGGATGCGGGCGTCGCCAAAGCGCTTGCGCAATTTGTCGTTTTCGATCTGATTGAGCGAGTAAGTATTCCCGCCAAGCTCAATCCACTTCACATCCCAAGGGTTGCCGCTGTGGATGTCCCGTATGCTTTTCACGGGATAATGGTCGAGAATCAGCTTAACCGTAAAAGCATTGTAAGCATTGATCCAATAGGCCATTTCTTCGTTCCGGCTCCAACCCTTTTGAGGAGGGTTGGCAGCCAATTGCGCCAGGTATTTATCTAAGTTCGCCTTCTCGGAGCGCATACCGACATAATTGACATAGCCGGAAGAAGAAACGTATTTGCGCAGCAACTCATCCCACAAATCGTGAGAAAAAGCGGCCTTTTTAATCGGCTGTTCAGCTTTCGTCTCAGAAGGCTTTACCGGTTCTTTTTCTGCAGAGGGCTCCGCCTCCGGTTCTGTCTTCTCTGCTGCAAAGCTTGTTTGGCCTCCGTCTTCTGCCTTATGTGTCGCAATGGGCTTTGCCTCATTGGAGACGGCAGGCATAGGCTTCTCTGCTGAAGCCCGGCTTTCCGGAGCGCTGCCTTTTGGGGCTTCAGAGGTCTCGATTGCATCCGGAGTTTGCTCTTGCTGCTCCTCCACAGAAGCAGCCGGTTGTGCATCTTCGTTTTGCACCATGACAACTTCTTCGGAAGCATCATGGGCAGAGCTGTTCTGTTTACAGGAAAAAACAACAAAAAGAACAGCCGACAAAAAGAAGGGAAAGAGGATTTTCATAAAAGTGAGTGGCAGAGTTTTATCAGGGTTCCTAAAAAAGTACAAGGGAAGTGCCTTTGCGCCTTTGCGCCTTTGCGAGAGTTTCTCACCCCTCTTTCAGGGTATTCACATAGGCCTCCATGTCGTCATCCGTGTCCGAAGC
>JALVES010000375.1 GCA_027030635.1 Saprospiraceae bacterium
CGCTTTCACCGTTTCAACCGACAACAGGTATGCGGCTTCTCCAAAATCCGCTCCCCGATCTTCCGCTTCCGCTCCAGCTCAGGGATCGGCCACCGTTTCAACCGACAACCGACAACCGACAACAGACAACAGACAACCGACAACCGACAACCGACAACCGACAACAGTCAACCGACAACCGCCCCCCCCTTCGCCTTCCTAATCTTCACAGCCACCACCTTGTATTCCGGGCATAGTGCTTCTGAGTCGAGCACATCGGAGGTGATGTTGTTGATGAGGATTTCGGGGAAGTGGAAGGTGGTGCTGAGCACGCCGGGTTTGACTTCTTCGCTGATGTGGGCGCGGATGTCAACTTTGCCGCGGGCGGATTCGAGGCATACCCAGTCGTTTTCGGAGATGCCGTATTGGGCGGCGTCTTTGGGGTTAATGAAGAGCACGTCTTCGGTGATGAGCAGGCGGTTGCGGGTGCGGCGGGTCATGGCGCCGCAGTTGTAGTGGACGAGGTTGCGGTTGGTGGTGAGGATGAGGGGGTAGTCTTTGTGGTGTTTGACCAGCTCTTCGGTTTCTTCAAAATCGGCGAACCAGAGGCGGCCTTTGCCCAGCTTGAATTCTTCTGTGTGCAAGACTTTCGTATCGCTGCCGTCTTCGCTGACGGGCCACTGCAGACCGTTTTTACCCAGTCGCTCCCAGCGGATGCCCTTGAAGAAGGGGACGATTTTGGAAATTTCGTATTCCAACAGCCAGGCGGGGTCGTAATCGGGTTGTTGGTAGCCGAGGCGGTTCATCATGTCCACGATGATTTGGCCGTCGGCTTTGGCCTGGCCGATGGGAGGCAAGACTTGTTGTACGCGCTGTACGCGGCGTTCGCCATTGGTGAAGGTGCCGCTCTTTTCGAGGAAGGAAGCTCCCGGCAAAATCAGGTCGGCATACCTGGCCGTTTCAGTCATAAACAGTTCTTGCACTACGACGAACTCCATTTGCCGCAAGGCATCTATCACCTTTTGTGAGTTGGGGTCTGTTTGGACCACGTCTTCGCCTATGATCCAGATGGCTTTGAGCTTGCCTTCCAGAGCGGCATCGAACATTTCCGGGATTTTGTAGCCGATTTCGGAGGGCAGGGTGACGCCATAAAAGGCTTCGTAGCGCTTTTTGATATCCGGATGGGTAACATCCAGATAGCCGGCGCCCTGGTGAGGTTGTACGCCCATATCGGCAGCGCCCTGTACGTTGTTTTGGCCGCGCAGAGGATTGACGCCTACGCCCGGGCGGCCGATGTTGCCGGTGATCATGGCGAGGTCGGCGATTTGCATCACGGCGAAAGTGCCCTGATGGTGTTCTGTTACGCCCAGCCCGTGGAACGACATGGCGTTGGGTGCTGTGGCGTAGGTGATGGCGGCCTCACGCACCTGTTCGCGGGCTACACCGCTGACGGCTTCCAAGGCGTCTATATCCAATTGGCGGATTTGCTTTTCGAAGGCTTCGTAGCCTTCTGTGCGGCTGTGGACGAAGGGCAGGTCCACCAGGCCCTCTTCGACGATGTAGTACATCATCATATTGAGCACGGCCACATTGGTGCCCGGTCGCAGGGCGAGGTGGTGGGTGGCGTAGCGTGCCAGCTCGGTTTTGCGGGGGTCTATGACGATAAGGGGCGTGCCCTTCATGGCGGCCTGCTTGATTTTGGCGCCTGTAACGGGATGTGCCTCTGTGGGGTTGGCACCAACGATTAGTATGCAATTGGTGTGTTGAAGGTCTTCAATGGAGTTGGTGGCTGCACCGGTGCCAAAGGTGCGTTGCATGCCGAGGGCTGTAGGTGAGTGGCAGACGCGGGCGCAGCCGTCTATGTTGTTGGTGCCTATGACAGCCCGCATGAACTTTTGCATGAGGTAGTTTTCCTCATTGGTGCAGCGTGAGGAGGAGATTCCCGCGATGGCATCGGGGCCGTGTGTGGCTTTAATTTTTTGCAGCCTTTCGGCAAATAAAGTATAGGCCTCTTCCCAACTGATGGGTACAAACTCTTCGCCCATGCGCTTCAACGGGCTGCGCAGGCGGTCGGGATGATCGTAGAAAGTGAAGGCGTACCGCCCTTTGAGGCAGGTGTGCCCCTGGTTGACCTCTGCATCGTAAGGCGCCTGTATGCTTTTGATGCTGCCATTGACGGTGGCCACTTCGAGATTGCAACCCACGCCGCAGTAGGTGCAAACGGTGCGCGTTTTTTTGGTGTATTCGACCGATTTGGATTCATATACATCGCTGATGGCCGAGGTGGGGCAGGCCTGCGCACAGGCTCCGCAACTGACGCAGGCGGAGTGGAGGAAATCCGCATCCAAGCCTTTGATGATACGGCTGTCGAAGCCCCGTCCGGCAATGCTGAGCACCATTTCTCCCTGCACCTCATCGCAGGCCCGGACACAGCGATAGCAGTTGATACACTTAGACAGATCGGAGGTCAGATAGGGATGGCTGAGGTCTTTTTGGTAGTGCAGGTGGTTGTCGCCCTCGGGATAGCGCACTTGGCGGATTCCCGTCTCGGCGGCTACGTCTTGCAGCTCACAATTGCCGTTGACCTCGCAGGTCAGACAATCTAAGGGGTGGTCGGTGAGCACCAGTTCCACAATGTTGCGCCTCAGCCGGCGGATGGATTCCGAGTGGGTATAGATGTACTGACCTGCCGCCACGGGCGTATGACAGGAAGCGACCGTGCGTCGCGGGCCGTCTTCCTGCAGGGCCACTTCCACGCTGCAGACGCGGCAGGAGCCGTAGGGCTCTAAGTTGGAGGCATCGCAGAGGGTGGGTACGGGTTTTTCTCCCAGATGCCTGCGCAGGAAACTGAGGATGGTTTCCTTTTCCTGAATGTCATAGGGGCGGTCGTTGATGTATGCAGTTGCCATAGTGCGGGGTTTGTGCTGATGGCATAAAGATAGGGAAATTGTGTCATTTATTTAAAAAATTACTGCTGTTTTGGTATCTTTGGGTTCGATTTTTAGCTCGACAGCTCAAGGAGAAGTGGTTTGCGCGTGTTAAACTGTCTGAATTCTTAAATCCGACGTCTGTGTATGTAAATTTTGTATGCTATGCTTCAAAAGCAATTTTTCCCTCGTTTTCTCTTTTCCCCTCGTTTTCTCTTTTTATGGATGATCTGGGCTTGTTTTGGATGGCTGGCAGGTTTTCCACCTGCGGCTCAGGCCCAGTCGTTGGGGCCGAGATTCGAGCTGAAGGAGGGTGTGGAGAACACCTTCAGCGCTTCCGGCTTGATACGCAACTTTCAGTTTGTCACAGAAGATGAGTCGGGTTTGTACCTGCTGCATTTGATAAACCGTTTAGAGGGCCTGAAAGGGTTTTACGACTATTACATAGAACGCTATGACCCTGTTACTTTGGCTAAAACGGACAGCGAGTTGCTGCTTACGGGAATGACTTCAGATATGCTTACTTCTTCGTATCTGCTGACATGCCGGAAGCATGGCGGCGAAGTTTGGTGCTTCTTTATGGAGAATGAAGGCAATTTGGGGGTGTACGCGCAGCGCCTGGATTTGTCGAGTTTACAATTGACCGATGAGCGGGTGGATTTGTTGCACGAAGAGGGGAGGAAGTGGAACCAAAATGATTCTTATGGCTATGACGGGAACTACTTTTTACCTGTTTTAGTTACCTTTGAACGGGACAGTAGAGGGCGGGACCGGGCTGTGGTCTTGATTAAGAATGATAAAAAAGGAGGACCTAAAGGCGAGGCTTATTATACCTTTGTCGTCTATGATGAGCATCTGAAAGAACTTTGGAGCGGGGCGTCTGCTTTGGAGGATCGCGCTGAAAGTTTTATGTTGGACGGGATGATTCTGAGGCCCGACCAAAACGAATTGTATTTGCTCTCTCACAGGCGATTGTCTGAGAATGTGAAGTGGGAAGAGGATTTTTACAGGAAGGAAGGAAAGGAAGTAAAGAACATTTTTTGGGAATTAACCGGCCATTCTGCCCGGGGCGAAGTATGGCATATCCCTATTGATACTGAAGAAGACCCGGTGTTTTCAAACTTGAATTTAGCGCAGCACCCTGACAAAGACGAGTTCGTCTTATGGGCAAAATACAGAAGATCTCCAAAGCCTAATGCTTTGCTATTGAGAGGAATCTTTCTGGGGCATTTCGATTTGGCAAAGCGCGAGTTTTCTTTGCGGAAATATACCGATTTAAAGCCTGACCAGGCCGCAGATTTATTGTGGGGGAGCAAGTCCAGGATAGAGCGGGCTTACGAAAAGGATAAGAGATTTAAGGGCTTAGATGGCAAGATAACCAATAGCATTTTGCGAGAGGACGGAGGGCTGTTTTTGGAGTTTTATACCAGTTATAGGTGGCCTGGTGGTAATCCGGATGCCAAGAGCTATCAGGATTTAGCGGGAGTTCCTACCGGTACAGCTTATATGGCTGTTAGTCCGACAGGAGAAATCGAATGGATTCATAAGACGGTTGTCAAATCGCGAGGTTTGTTTTCTTCTTTTGCTTGTTCTCTCCATTCCATGGCTTGGTTTAGGGAGGGCCGTTTGTATTTTTTGTTTACGGTTGTTGAGAAGATGCCTCTGGCCTTGTTTCCTCAAAAACTTCCCGAGATAAACATATTTTATCTGTCGGCTTCTGATGGCGAAATCTCTGAGGTCAGTGCGTTGAAATTAGACCGCGAGGATGAGGGGCTTCTCTTTTCAGACATTTCCAAGGCCATAAGACTTGGCGATGATGAGCTTTTGCTTTGGGTTTCCCGAAAAAGTGAACCGGAGAAGTTCAGGTGGATACGCCTGCGATATAAGTGGATCAGGAAAAAGAGCCGTTTGTAGTTGATTGAACACTTTTGCGAACTTTTTAATTTTTTACGATGAGTAAATTTTTTACCGCATTTTACTTCGCAGGCCTTGCCTGTTTGCTTTTTGTAAGCTCTTGCGTTACGCCTTATGGGATGCAGACGGCCAAAACTATGGACAAGAAGGAGATGGATATTATATGGGATGCCAGTATAGGCGGTATGTTTGGCAGGAAACAAACCAGGAGCGAAACGCTTGGTGCGATGGCAAATCCTGGTCTGGGTTTTGCTCTTCGTTTTGGCAGCGCGAAAAAAAATTTGGATTGGGGCCTGCACTTTGACCCCATAGCAGCTCTCGGCGGCGATGTGAAGTATCAGTTTGCCGGCGACAGGGAGTCTGTATTTGCGGCGGCAACGGGTTTGAATTTGAGCTATTCACCTAAAGCCAGGTCTCTTGATTCGTATGACATGGGGCCGTCTTTTATGGCTATTGGCATCCCTTTATATGCAACTTTCGATTCGGACGATCGCTTTATACTTACTTTTGGCGGAAATTACCTGATGTATGTGAGCAAAGGCTCTTTGGGGCACAGCCTCACGGGCAGCTTGAATCTTTCAGTGCGAGTCAACCATGAGGAGACGTTTAAGCGCTACATCATGCTGGAGGTTTTCTACGGCCAAAGTCTGGGAAGTAGCAGCTTGGGATATGACCGAACCTTCCTGGCCGGCGGTATCATTGGATATCGCTACTATTTTGATGATCGCCAACCTTATAAAAAGCCAAAGCGCTCGGGCAAAAAGAAAGAGCACAGAGTCCTTTACGAGTGGTAGGTCTGAATGTAAATTTTTTATTAAAACCATTTTGCCATGATGTTTAAATCAAGTACTGCCTGGTTTGTTGTATGTGGTATTTTTGTACTGTTGCCGGGCTTTCCACCTGTGGCTCAGGCCCAGTCGTTGGGGGAGAGGTTTGCGATAAAGGAGGGTGTGGAGAACACCTTCAGCGCTTCCGGCTTGATGCACAATTTTCAGTTTGTCACAAAAGATGAGTCGGGTTTGTACCTGCTGCACTCGATAAGTCGCCTGGAGGGCTTGAAAGGATTTCAGGACTATTACTTAGAGCGTTACGATCCGGCTACTTTGGGTAAAACGGGTAGTGAGTTGTTGTTTACCCTGTCGGCTTCGGGAATGACTATGTCTTTGCAATTGCTGACATGCAGGGAGTATGGCGGGGAGGTTTGGTGTTTCTTTATGGAGAATGAAGGTGACTTGGGAGTGTACGCGCAGCGCCTGGACCTGTCGAGTTTGCAATTGACCGATGAGCGGGTGGACTTGTTGCGGGAAGACGGGAGGCAGTGGAAAATGAGCGACGCTCATGGCGATCGTCTGGAGCACTTTTTACCTGTTTTATTCAGTTTTGAACGAGACAGCACGGGGCGGGACCGGGCTGTCTTTTTGATACGAAGTGACTCGAAGGGTGGGGCCAAAGGCGAAGCCTATTACTCCTTTGCCGTCTATGATGAGCATCTGAAAGAACTTTGGAACGGAGCATCCGATTTAGAGGATCGCGCTGAGGATTTTCTATTGGATGAGATGATTCTGAGGCCTGACCAAAACGAGCTGTATTTGCTCACTCACAGGCGATTGTCTAAGAAAGTGGAGTGGGATAAAGGTTTTGGCAGAAAGGGTGCAAAGGGCATTTTTTGGCAATTGACCGGTCATGCTGCCGGAGGAGAGGTTTGGCATCTTCCTGTTGATTCCGAAGTGGATCCGGTGCTTTCAGCTCTGAGCTTTTCACAGCATCCTGTCAAAGACGAGCTCGTCTTATGGGCGAAATACAGGAAATCTCCAGATCCAAAGGCTTTGCGATTTGAAGGTATCTTTCTGGGGCATTTCAATTTGGCGAAGCGCGAGTTTTCTTTGCGGAAATATACCGATTTAGAGCCTGACCAGGCTGAGGATTTGTTGTGGGCGAAGAAAGAGCACAGGATAGAGAAAGCCTATGAAGCGCGTAAAAATTTTGATGGCTTGGATGCTGACATCACCCACGCCATTTTGAGGGAAGATGGGGGACTGTTTTTAGAGTTTTATACGACTTATGAGACTACCTATGAAGATCATAGTGGAGAATTTTATCTGGACTTGACCGGAGTTCCTTTTGGTACGGCTTATATGGCTGTCAGCCCGTCCGGAGAAGTTGAGTGGATCAAAAAGACAGCAGTTAAGCTGTCGGATGGTTTGCTTCCGACTTTTGTGTGCTCTAAGTATGCCAAAGTCTGGTTGAAAGAGGGGCGTTTGTATTTTTTGTTTACGGTTGCTGATGATATAGTCAGAGCTGCTGTGGTTCCTTTAGAAGAGTTGCGCTTGCAAAAGCTTCCCGAGATAGGCGTGTTTTATTTATCGGCTTCTGACGGTCAAGCCTCTGAGATTGAGGCTTTTAAATCGACTGAGAAAGATGAGGAGCTTCTCTATTCAGACATTTCCAAAGCCATAGAACTTGGCGATGATGAGCTTTTGCTTTGGGTTTCCCGAAAAAGTGAACCGGAGAAGTTCAGGTGGATACGCCTGCGATATAAGTGGATCAGGAAAAAGAGCCGTTTGTAGTTGATTGAACACTTTTGCGAACTTTTTAATTTTTCACGATGAGTAGAGTTTTTACTGCGTTTTGTCTTGCAGGCTTTGCCTGTTTTCTTTTTGTGAGTTCTTGCGTTACGCCTTATGGGATGCAGACAGCCAAAACTTTGGAGAAGGGGGAGCTGGAAGTCGTATGGGACGCCAGTGCGGGCGGCATGTTTGGTGCAGAGCAAAACAGCGCTGAAGCGCTTGCTGTGATGGTGAATCCCGGCCTGGGTTTCGGTTTTCGTTTTGGCAGTGAGAGGGAAAACTGGGATTGGGGCCTGCACTTTGACCCCATAGCAGCTCTCGGCGGTGATGTAAAGTATCAGTTTGCCGGCGACAGAGAGTCTGCATTTGCAGCGGCAACGGGTTTGAATTTGGGTATTTCTCCCAGCTTTAGCGTTTTTGGTTCGAGTTGGAGATCGGGTGGTCCGACTTTTGCAACGCTTGGCGTTCCTTTCTATGCAACCTTTGATGCGGAAGACCGTTTTACGCTTACTTTTGGCGGGAATTACCTGCTACATGCAAGCAAAAGTTCTATCGGGCACAGCCTTGCCGGCAGTTTAAACATTTCGGTCAGAGTCAACAATGAGGGAACGTTTAAGCGCTACATCATGCTGGAGGTTTTCTACGGCCAAAGTCTGGGAAGCAGCAACCTGGGGTATGACCGTACCTTCCTGGCCGGCGGCATCATCGGATATCGCTATTATTTCGATAACGGCCGCCCCGCCAAAAAGCCAAAGCGCTCGGGCAAAAAGAAAGAGCACAGAGTC
>JALVES010000376.1 GCA_027030635.1 Saprospiraceae bacterium
GCGACATCCACAAGCGCAATGAGCAGCTCTACAAGGATGGCGTCATCTCTCAGGCTGAATTTGAATCGTCGCAGTCCAACCTCAAAGCCCTCGAGGCCAATCTGCGCAGTGCGGAGGCTTCCATCCGCTCGGCCGGGGAGAGCGCGAAGGCAGCCCAATTTAACGTGCAAAGTGCCGAGGCTACGCTCAAGGAATTGCGCACCAGCCTGCGCCGCACCAGCCTGTACGCACCCATCAACGGCATCGTCTCCAAGCTCAATGTGGAAAAGGGCGAACGCGTGGTGGGTACCATCCAAATGGCAGGTACGGAAGTGATGCGCATCGCCAACCTCAACGCCATGGAAATTCAGGTGGAGGTCAGTGAAAACGACATCCCCAAAGTGGCCATCGGCAACGAGGTGAGTGTAGAAGTAGATGCGTATGTTGATCGAAAGTTCAAAGGCCGTGTCCGCCAAATTGCCAACTCCTCCAACGACCTGAGCTCGGCCGCAGGTGGAGCCGTCTCCCTTTCGACCGACCAGGTGACCAACTTCGTCGTTACCATAGATGTTTTGCCGGACTCTTACAAAGATTTAATCACTGCCGACAAACCCTACCCCTTCCGCCCGGGCATGTCAGCTTCGGTGGACATCCACACTCGAAATGCCGAAGACGTGTTGAGTGTCTCCATCCAGGCCGTAGGTGCCCGCGAAGATGAGGACTCCGGCGAGCTGCAGGAAGTGGTTTTTAAAGTACAGGCCGACACCGTAGCCATGATTCCCGTCAAAACCGGCGTGCAGGACGACGACTACATAGAAATTACAGAAGGAGAGTTGAAGGAAGGCGATGAAATTGTGGCTGGTCCCTTTGCTGCCGTTTCCCGCAAGTTGGAAGATGGTGATGAGGTGCAGGTGGTGGATGAGGATGAGATTTACAAAAAGGGTGAATGAGCCTGATTCTTTTTTTGAAAATCCCGGAGAAGGGAAAGGTTAAAACCCGTCTTGCCGCGAGGGTGGGAGAGGAGAGGGCCCTTGAGATTTACGAGGGCCTTCTCCGTCACACGCTGGAGGTGGCAATGGAGTTGCCACTCCGGCGGCTCATTTTTTTTTCCGGCGATCGCAGTTCCTGGCAGCCCGCCTGGTTGCGGGAGGATGCCTTTTTGTTTTTCCCTCAGCAGGGCAGTGATCTGGGCGAGCGCATGAGCCATGCTTTTCGGCAAGCGGTTTCCCTTTACCCCCAGGAGCCGGCGGTTTTGGTGGGCAGCGACATTCCGGATTTAAGCCCCGGTGTTTTAGATTTTGCCTTTCGGCAAATGGAACCCGCTGCAGCAGACTCTGCCGATGTCGTTTTTGGCCCGGCGAGAGATGGCGGCTACTACCTCGTGGGGTTACAGCCGGCCCTCATACAGCGCGAGGACTGCCTTCGCGCGCTCTTTGAAAACAAGCGTTGGAGCCACAACAGGGTATTGCAAGACGCCTTGAATGCGCTCAAGCCTTTTGACTTGAACATTGCCTTTGCAGAGGAGTTGGATGATTTGGATTAGGGGTTGAGTGTTTAGTGTTGAGCGTTTAGCGTTGAGCCTTACCGATAACCGCCTCACCGAATCGCCTCATAAGCCACGGTTTGTATGCGTGGTCGGAAGTTCATTTGGGCGAGTTTTCGGTTGGTCATTTTGGGATAGGTGCGGTTGGAGAGGAAGATGAAGACGAGTCCTTCTGCGGGGTCGGCCCAGGCGCTGATGCCGGTGAAGCCGAGGTGGCCGAAGGCGCGTTCGGAGGCAAGGGCGGAGACGTTGAGCGTCTGGGTGGGGTCGAGTTGTTTCATGTCGAAGCCTATGCCTCGGCGGCTGCAATTTTCGCAGCGTTGGGTGAAGCGGGCGATGGTTTCGGCTTTGAGGTATCGGCGGCCGCCGTAGTAGCCGCCGTTGAGCAGCATTTGGAAGATGACGGCCAAGTCTTGGGCATCGGAGAACAGGCCGGCATGGCCGCTGACGCCTCCGAGCATGGCCGCGCCCATGTCGTGTACATAGCCCTGGATGCGCTGGTGGCGGAAGTAGTCGTC
>JALVES010000377.1 GCA_027030635.1 Saprospiraceae bacterium
GCTGGATTCTGTCTTCTTTAATCATAACTTAGCACATTTTGTTTGTCAAATCGGGCGCAAGTTACAAACAAAATGTTTTATGACCAAATTTTTTTTGAAAAAAATGTGGGAGGGGGGCGAAGCGCCCACATTCAACAAGCTTCCATCTCCCAATCATCAATACACCCTTTCTCAGAAGAAAAATTGATACCTATCGCAATCGTTTTTTTCCCTGTTTGGTGGTATCCTTCGAGGTAGCCTCTCTCTTTAATCTGTTTTAGGGCCTCTTTCGCTGACTTATCCAGCTTAAACTCCATACAATAAACGGTCTGTTCTGTCTCTACGATGGCATCTGCCCGTCCGTCTAAGGTATTCACTTCGCTGCGCATGTACATACCCAACAAATGGAAAACGATATGTACCAAAGCGTGATAGGAAACTTCCGTTTTGGCTTTGAGCTGATAGGGCATTCGCTTGAATAAGCCATTCAGAAGAGAGACTACCTGCGCGATATCGCCTTTTAAGAAATACTCCCGCAAACGAGTGATCAGCGGTCTCATCTCACTGGCCTCCACGTCTGCAAAGGCTTTTGCCAAATAATTCAGCATGGAGCTTTTTACTTCCCGATTCGGGTAACCCAGGGTGTAGAGGCCGAACGCTCTGTCCCAGGCTTTGATCGTAAGGTAGCCTGTCTGGAAAAAAAGCATGACCAGATCCAGTTTCTCTCTCAACTCAAAAGCATCAAAGGCTTCTTCTCCGACTGCGATGCCGTCAAAGTCGTAAAAAGGTTCTTTGCGTACCAGCTCAATTAAGAAGGCAGGTGTGGCAGTTTTAAACCAGTAATTGAGAAAAACTCCTTTTTGAAAAAAATTGAGAATGGAGAAGGGGTTATAGACATACAATTGCCCGTCCCAGCTATAGCCGTTATACCATTCCCGTATGCGTTCGATCAAAGCTTCTTCTTTTACATCCAATTGCGAGGCCGTATAAGTAATATAATCTTCAAAACAACTCTCCAGCTCTTCCTGTGTATAGCCCAGCATCTTTGCCGCTATCCGGTCGTGGATGGTGAGGTCGTACAGATTGTTCAAATCGGAGAAAATGCTGACCTTACTGAATTTTGATACACCTGTGATAAAAACCAGCCGCAGATAAGGATCGCTGTCTTTGATGACGGAGTAAAAATTCTTGAGTACCTGCTGGTTTTCCCGAGCCTGCCCGATGTCGCCGCCGAGGTAATCTATGATGGGCTTATCATACTCGTCTATGAGCAAAACAACCTGCTCTTCTTTCTCTGAAAGTTTTCTGAGCAATTCTTCAAATTGATTTTTGAGGCTGTCATTCCGTAGCGCTATCCGGTAAGAATGAGCTATCTCCTGAATGTGCTTCTGAAGCTCAACTTCCAAACCATTGACCTTATAATCCAAACTGGCAAAAGGAATGTGTAAAACGGGGTGCTTTTTATTCCAATTCCACTTGTCCTCTATCCATAGCCCTTGAAAGAGCTCTTTTTGTCCCAAAAACAAAGCGCCTATTGTACTTAACAGCAAAGACTTCCCAAAACGCCGCGGGCGTGACAGGAAATAGTACTTACTGCCCTCTGTCAGCTCGTATATGCTCTGCGTCTTATCTACGTACAGAAAGCCCCCTTTGCGAAGCTCTGAAAAACTCTGTATGCCTATTGGTAGCTTTTGCATGTGAGCAAAGATAGGGAATTTGAGGGAAGCAGGGCACGAGGGGGCGCGAAGCGCCCTAATGTGGACGCTTCGCGTCTAATGTGGAACGCAAGCGTTCTAATGTGGAGGCCTGACGGCCTCTAATGTGCTTTTACGCTCGCTTCGCATCGCGATGTGATTTTGAAGGGGGTATTCAATGCAATGGTTCATCAGGTTTTTAGCTCACCACGGAGGACACGGAGTTCACGGAGTGTTCACGGAGAGGAGCATTTTTCATTTTCCATTTTCCATTTTCTCTTCAGGCAGCAAAACACGACTTTTTGCGTTCCTCCAATATAAACCCACGCTCAAAAAAGCCGCGATGCGAAGCGAGCGTAAA
>JALVES010000378.1 GCA_027030635.1 Saprospiraceae bacterium
GGGTGGCGCCCTCTGCCTGTTGATTCTTACCGTTTTCTTTACCTTTTCTTATGTGGGTTGTGTGCAGGAGGAAGTGGGGCCGGCTTCTGTGGGGGAGGATGTGGTGTTGGGGAAGAAGGGGGATGTGTATAAGGATTTGCCTGATTGTACATGTCAGATGAGAGTTTTAGATGCAAATGGTTTTGATAGTACTTGGGTTTTGCAGGAATATGAGTTAGGGCCATATGGCGCCGGAACCAGTTTTAGCTTTGCAGGGCAGGGGAATCAATGGTTTTCAGGCCCCGGATTAGAACCTTTGCCTTCGGAGTTTCGCACTTTAGACCCTTCCGGAGAGGGGTGCCATCGTTTTCTTGTTTCGTTGTTTGGCAGCTCAAATCAAGATTTTGTACTTTCAACTGAAGTGAGATGCCAACGTGGCTCTTTACCGGGGACTGTTGAGTATCCTCAATTTGTCGTTCCTGCAGGAGAAAGTAGCGCTTGGGCTTATGACTATTTTTCATGCGAAGTGATTTTGCAGGGGGAAGAACCCCCATGCCCTCCGGTGAAATGATGATTTAGTTTGATGGATAGTACTTGGGGTCGTTTCACAGGAGCGGCCTTGAGTGCTATCATCCTCTGCCTTATGTTATTGTTTATTTCTTAATTGCTTGAGATGTTGGCCAGGTTCTTTGCAGTTGTTTTTTTATTCATTCCGTGCTTTTTGTTTTCACAAAGCTCTTATGTGCATGAGTTACTGCCTTTTCCCTACATACCTTCTTTATCTTATTTGCAGGTAAGTGATGACAATGATGCTTTTGTTGTTTATGGTGTTTATGGTAGCTCTACAGCTTCTTTATTGTTGACGCACGTCTCTCCTGAAGGAAATATTGTTGATGTGAAAAGAGTTTTTCCGGAAGGCTATTTTTCATATATAGCGCTTGTTTCAAGGTATGTTCAAAGAGATGGGGTGCATTTTTTAATCGGAAGTTTTCTTTCGACATCTTCCGAAGATTCTATTTTTGCCGGGGGGATGATGTTAGATTTGAATTCTTCGAGTATTTGGGCGAAAAACTTTCCTGCCGGTTCTTCTTCTTCTTCTTCTTCTTCCGGTGGGGGTATTTATTTTAACGTTGGGAATTTTTCTGAAGGAGGCAGGGTGGCATTGACTTATGACATGGAATATGTAGGAGAGGCTCGTTTGGGTGTTGCTTCGTATGTTGCAGAATCCGGAGATGAGTTGTGGAGCTTTTCCTATTACAGGGATACTGCAAGTCATACTGTATATCGGGTTGATCTCAATTTTTTACCGAACGAAAATGTTTCGATTTTACTTAGAGACCAGGAAGACACCTTGCCGGTTAATGTGGGGGGAGTGGGAAAAGTAACATTTCTTGGGCTCTATCAGAATGGTAGTGTTAAGAGTTCTGTTTCTTTTTTGAGGAGTGGCTTATGGCCTCTGGGTCATGTCGTGAATGATCAAGGCAATCTTTTTTTGTCTGCAAAGTCTTACAATGCTGACGGCGGAGAAGGCGTTGATGGAGTCATAGTCAAGTTGGATAGCAATTATGAGGTTTTGTGGAGTCGGAGATTATTGGCCGAACATTTTTCCTGTACCGGATTGGAGCTTCAACCCGATCAGGAGGGGGGCGTTTATTTCGCATATTCAACTCATGGAGATTTTCCAGTCATATTTGGTCAATTAAATTCAGCAGGAGATTTACTTTGGTATAAGGGGTATTCTTTTTATGAACCTAAAATAGCCATAGGAAAGGATGGGTCGCTGTTTTTCTTAAGTGGTCGAAAATACCTGGATGATGGCTCTTCATTGCCGGCTTTAGTGCTTGCAAAAACGGATTCATTGGGAAATATTGCTGGCTGCCCTCAATATGATGTTTGTCTGACTACAGATACTTTTTTCTTTGAAATAGAGCACGATGTGTGGAGTCAGGGGGACGGATTTGAGTTGAGTCCCAAAAATATTGCTTTTGAAGGTGCTGAAGCTTTTCTTACTCCCTACTGCGGCACGCCCACCCCTCCCACCCCCTACTTCTCCCTCCCCGACACCATCTGTGCCGGCGACTGCCTTTCTCCCGACAGTATCTACAATCGCTTGGCGCATCAGGTGGAGTGGTACATCAGCGGCCCGGGTGGTTTGGATACGACCATAGTGGATACGACTTTTAATTGGTGCTTTGAGGAGGCGGGCACTTATCAAATCGAGCAGGGCGTATGGCTGCTGGGCTGCTCCGACTTTTACAGCCGCGAGTTGGTGGCGCTGCCGGATGATCTTAGTCCGCCCCTGGGGCAGGATACTTTGATTTGCGATGAGGGGTCGTATGTTTTGCAGCCGCAGAGTTCGCGTCCTTTGCGGGAGTTTTTGTGGGCGGACGGGAGTATGGGCAGCATTTTGGCGGTGGAGAGCTCGGGTCTTTATACTTTGGAGGCTTCGGACGGCTATTGCAGTGTACGGGATACAGTGCAGATAGATTTCATCCGCGAGCTTTTGGAGTATGCTCCCATAGAGCCGATAGGGGATACGGTTTTATGTCCGGATTTGTTACCCTGGGAAGTGCGCCCGCAGAGTGCGTATAGCGAAGCATTTATTTTAAATGGCGACAGCAGCACACAGGCATCCGTATTTCATTTGGCGGAAGCCGGCGAATACAGCATTTCCACCGAGATAGAAGGCTGCCTGTTGAGCGAAACTTTTGCTTTGGAAGTAGAACCCTGCGAAGTGGATGTCTATATCCCCAACGCCTTTAGCCCAAACGGAGACGGGCTGAACGATTGGGTGGAGCCGCTGGGCAAGGCGGGAAAATTTACGGGCATAGAACTGAGCGTACATGATCGTTGGGGCGGTGTTCTATACCGCACAAATACGCCTCCCTTCCGCTGGGATGGCCGCTCGGCTTCCGGAGATGCACTAAATCCGGGCGTTTACCTTTTGCGCTTTCGCTACTACAATCACCGGGCGCTCAGAGAGGAGGAGGTGGTTGTCGAGGTGAATTTGGTGAAATAGTTTACTGTTTATTGTTTGCAGTTTACTGTTTTTTTGGTTTAGCGTTTAGCGTTTAGCGTTGGGGGGTGGTTTATCGTGTATCGTGTATCGTTGAGCGTTTAGTGTTTAGTGTTTAGCGTTTAGTTGGGCGGGCGTTTAGTTGGGCGGGCTTTAGCCCGTCAATTAGTACCGCGTGCTTTAGCGCGCGTACGATACGGCTTGGCGGAATCAGTGAAATCGGAGGAGGCGGCGTGACGAACGTAACGAACGTAATGAACGTGACGAACGTGTAATAGAACCTGCCTGCAGCAGGCAGGCTCAATCTGACAGATGACGCGGGTTATGCGGGTTTTCTACGCGATGTGAAGCGAGCACAAAATCACCTTAGGCGCGAAGCGCCTACATTCCCTCAAAGACCGATTCATTTTTTTTCAAAAAAAATTTGGCCAGAAAGGAAAAGTTTGTATCTTTGCGGTCGCTTACAGCGAGTTTCGGGCGATTAGCTCAGCTGGTTCAGAGCACCTGTCTTACAAACAGGGGGTCACTGGTTCGAATCCAGTATCGCCCACACCACCCACGGAAAATATGGAACTTGGCCGCACAGCATCTGCTGCGCGGCCTTTTTCATTTTCAGAAGTTGAGTTTGTCCACGATGCCCCTGAGGTTTTGGGGTTTGAGCAGTCGGGTGTCGAAGGAGACGGTGATGCGGGAGAGCAGGGCGCTTTTGCCGTCTTGCCTGTAGAGGGAGGTGATGTTTTCGGAGGAGGCCACAGGCAGATAGATGCCAAAGCCGTTGCCGATTTTGAGGGCGAAGCCTCCGCTCCACCAGAGCTGGTCGGCAAATGTTTTGCCGGAGGCGATGGGGCGGGCATCGGAGACGTATGCGAGGTCGAAATAGGGGAGGATGGGGAAGCCTGCCGGCGCCGGCTGGGGGAGTTTGGCTTCAAAGTTGAAGGCCAGCATGAAGTCGTTGCTGTTGCCCGCTTCGCCGCGATAGGGGGCACCAAAGGCGTTTTTGAAGCCGCCGTCGCGTATGCTGATTTGGCGTGCGAAGGCGCCGGCATCGTCGCTGCGGCCGAGATACAGCTCGTCGTATTTGTAGTCATCGTGGTCGGGATAGCCCTGGGCCGTGAGGTTGAAGGCTCCGGGAGCGATGAAGCCTCTGTTGCGGGCGTCGTTGTGGAGAAAGTAGCCGAGGAAGGTGCGCAGTTTGATTTTGCGCCTGGGGGCATACTCGTACCACTGGGTCCAATTTGCCGAAAGGCGTATATAAGAAAATCTGTCGGGTTCCTCGCCTCCGGAGGGCAGGTCGTAGTTGTGGTATTCTAAGGCAATGTCTCCCTCGAAAGGCATGAGCAAGGCTCGATTGCTGAGGCCGTATTTGAGTTCGTGCCAGACTTTGGGGCGGTAGCGAGTTTCCACAAAGTCGCCTTCGGCGAAGTAGCCGTATTTTTCGAGTATCATGGGTATTCGGTATTGCAGATAGCTGCTTTTGCGGTCGCCGAGCTGTTTTTTGAACTCCAGGCGCAGGTAAGGCTCGAGGCGGTAGTAATCGGTATAGTAGTCGTAACTCCAGTTGTAATCGTAGGTGAAGCGGCGCAGGTTGAGGCCGTAGCGGATAGCACGCAGGGTCTTGTCTGCTTTGGGATGTTGATTGAACTGCAGCGAGGCAGTGCCATTGAGCTGTTTGGTGACGAAGGAGTAAAGGCCGATGAAGCCAAATTCCACTTTCTTTTCTTCGAGGGCGTAGTTGTGCAGGCCGAGGCCGGGCATGGCTTTGTCGTAGTTGTTCCAGGCAAGGAGCGGGAGGTAGTAGAGGTCGCGATGCTGCTCGAAGTCGGTGCCGGTAAGCAGGCGGGGGTGGAGCCTGCGGCCCCGCTTGGGGAAGCCTTCGAAGCGTATTTGATTGTCGTTGCGATAGAGCTCGGGGGTGAGATGCAGCGGGTCAATGACGGCAAGCTCGGGTGTGGGAATGTCCGGTGGAATCAGGCAGAGGACGGTGTCGTAGCCGAGTCTGCCGTCGCGCCAGAGGGTGGTGGTGATGCTGTCCTGCCAGAAGAGTGAAACGGGATAAGGCGAAGCGATGTCTCCCCGGTTTTCAATGATGAGGCGATAGGTCGTTACATTTGGCGGGGCGGTGGCGGGGTCGGTGGGGATTTTTTCTACGCGGCGTATGCTGTAGTCCATGACGGGTGTGCCGTTCAGGAATCCGTTGAAGAGCCAGTCGAGTTTTTTGCCGGTGCTTCGTTCGAGCGAGGCTTGCATGTCCTGTGGATAGGGATGGCGGAAGTGCCATTCATCGAAGTAGTCGTGCATGGCGCGGTCGTAGGTTTCGCGGCCGAGGTAGTTTTCGAGATAGCGCAGCAGGAAAGCGGGAAATTCATAGCCCTCCAACAGGTAGTTGATGGTGCTGAGGGTGTCGGCATTGGTGGCGGGGTTTTGCAGGTAGTTTCTGCGGCGCTGGAAGCGGTAGAGGATTTCGGCGGTGTTGGAGAGGCTGTCTTCCTTGTCTAAGAGGATGTCGAGTTGACCGCCCGATTTGGGATAGTATTCTTTTGTGTAGCTGTGGTCGTAGTAGGAGTTGCAGCCTTCGTCCATCCAGGTGTATTGGCGCTCATTGGTGCCGAAGATGCCGTAGAACCAGTTGTGTCCGACCTCGTGGGTGATGACGCCATCCAAACCTTTTGCATCGCCCCAGCTGCTGATGATGGTCACCATGGGGTATTCCATGCCGCCACCTGCGCCCATGGGGCCAGATACGGCTGTGGCCTGTGGCCAGGGGTATTCGCCCACCCGTTGCGAGTAATATTCTACGGCACGGGAGACGAAGAAGGCGCCCTGGTCCCAGGGTTTGAGATGGGTTTTGCGGAAGAAGGCCCAGGTCGGAATGGTTTTGCCGGAAGGCAGCACGGCCCGGCTGCTGTCCACCAGATAGCGCTTATCGGCGAACCAGGCGAAGTCGTGTACGTCGGAGGCCAGGTAGCGCAGGGTTTTGTAAGTGCCTGAGGAGGGCGGAAAGGGGTCTTCGGTGGCGTTGATCTGTGTGCTGTCGAGCAGGGCGCGGGTTTCCTGTACTTTTTGGCCGAGCCACTCCATTTCTTCTTTGTTTTGCAGAGCTCCCGTTGCGGCCACCACATAATTTGCCGGAAGGCTGATGGATACGTCAAAGGAGCCAAACTCCGAGTAAAATTCTCCCATGTCGAGATAGGGCATGGGATGCCAGCCCTCGCGGTCATAGACGGCGGGCTTGGGGTACCACTGGCTCATCTGGTAGGACTGGCCTGCATGGCCGAAGCGGGAAATGGTTTTGGGTATTTTCAGGGCAAATTCGATTTCGAGGATGACTTGTTCGCCGGGCAGCAGGGGGTGGGAGAGGGCGACTTTGGCGATATCGGGCTGGCCTTCCCAGGGCGATACGCTCAGCTCCTGGCGGCTGTCGGTGAGGGGCTTGCCGGATTGGTAGAAGGTAATTTCTTTGTACCCTCCCATGTCTTCTTCGGCGCTGTAGTAGAAATTGGAGCGCCCCATGCGCAGTTGCTGGCGGGCGAAGGCGGAGTTGCGATCGCCGAAGGCATTGGCCCAGAGGTGGAAGATGATGAAGTTTAAGGTGTCGGGGGAGTTGTTGGTGTAAGTAACCTGTTCGGTTCCGCTCAATTCGTGGGTTTCGTCATTGAGGCGAACGTCTATGCGGTAATCCACTCGTTGCTGGAAATACTCGTTTTGGGCAGAAAGCTGCAAGTGTCCAAAGAGTAGTGCAAGTGTGAAAAGAGAGAGATGTAATTTCATTTCATTTATTTTTCTTTGCGCTAAAGTCCGATTTTTTTTGCTTCTTGGGGTGGTAAAAATCTATCAGATGCTCACTTTTTTTGACGGAGGTCGTTTTTCGTTCCACGCTGCTGTTGATCCCGGGCCGCGCCAGGGGGGCGAGGTTTTTGAGCAGGGCGGGAATAAGCTGTGGCTGTGGGGGGAGTTTTACGGGCTGAAAGAGCGTGCGTGTGCGCGTTTTTTTCCGGCTTTAGGCAAGAGCGAGGGAGGTGCTGTCGGTGGTGTGGAAGTTTCTGCTGCCGGCATTCGGAAGAAGGCCGTGGCAGATGCTTTTTTTCGGGCTTTGCCGGAGCAGTGCGTAGAGGAAGTGCTGCGTGCTTTGGATGGCGTTTTTGCGGGTGTGCTGTGGGATGCTTCGGCCCGGTGCCTGCATTTGTTTACGGACCGTCTCGGTTTGCAGCCGTTGTACTTTTGGGAGGAAGGGGGACGTTGTGCCTGGTCGGTGCAGATGCGGGATTTTAAGCATTTGGATTTGTCTTTGCGGGAGGATGCTTTGCATTGTTTTTTGGATTTGGGGCATTTGGTCGGCGAGATGAGTTGGTTTGAGGGAGTTCGTTTGCTGCCGGCGGCGGTATATGAGCGAAGGGTATTTCCGGAAGGGCAGACGGAGCGGCGTCGCTATTGGCATTGGCCGCAGCCGCTTGCCGAGGCTGAGGCACCCTCCTTTGAAGAGGCGGTGGATGTTTGTGACCGGCTTTTGCGGGCGGCTGTGCGCAGGCGCCTGGAAGGAGGTGGTAAGTCGGCCATTTTGCTCAGCGGGGGGCTGGATTCGCGTTTGGTGTTGGCTGCGGCTTTGCGGGAGGGTTTTGCTCCCGATGCACTGACGATGGGCATGAAAAACGGGGAGGACCTGCGCATCGCGCGTTTGGTGTGCGAGCGGGCGGGCATTGCTTTTGAGCCGCGGGTATTGGATGCGGAAAACTGGCTTGAGGGAAGAGAGCGCTGCACGGTGCTGAGCGATGGCTTGATCAACAGCCTGCATCTGCATCAGGCGCCTTTTGTGCCGGAATGGGTGTCGGCTTATGAGCGGGTGTTGTGCGGCATTGCTCTGGAGGCCACCTTGGGCGGGTATTGGCAGGGGAGCATAACTGAGGAGAGGGATAAGCTGCAGGCGCAGTTTGGTGAGTGGATGAAGGAGTACGGGAATTTGGAGGGAGATTTTTACGGCGGGCGGGCAGTATCCTTCTTGATGGATGCTCATGTGCGGCACATTACGGCAGTTTCCACTTATCTGATGCGGCAGTTTGTGGAGCGTCCGCTGGTTTTTGCGGACAGAGATTTGCTGGAGTACGTGTTGAGTCTGCCCGACAGCTACCGCAGGGATTATC
>JALVES010000379.1 GCA_027030635.1 Saprospiraceae bacterium
AAGTTTTGTGATTACTAATTTTTTTTGACAAGTCAAAGATAGGGCGGTATATGGGGGCCTGTATAAACAGTTTTGCCGCTTTGCGGAACCCCATTTGAGCCGTGTTTTGTCCGTTTGTTTTTTGTAAGTTGCTGATAATCAGCGACTTAGTGCTTCCGCAGCTCTTGCCTGACGGGCAGGAAAGTCGCCTTATCGGGCCTTTCTCTTTTTCTTCTTCAGGATGTCGAGCACGATTTCCCAGAGCGTTTCAAAGGGGATGAGTTCGATTTCAAAGGGCTGGTCGGTCAGCTCTAAGGGGTGTTGGCGGAGTTCGTCCAGCCATTTTTTTGAGCGGTATTCAACTGCGAGGGGCTTGAATCTTGCTGCCGGGATGGTACAGAGCATTTCGAGGAAGATGTACATGCGTTTAAGGTGTGGTTGTTTTTTTGCCCGATTCAGGTAGGTGCGCATGGGTTGGACGAGCTCCTGGGCTTCACTTCGCTTGCGCATGTTGAGCAGGTAAATGAATTTGGCGATGATTATGGATACGTATTGTATCAGTTGGCCTTTTTCAAAATCCGGCGGATTGTCAAAAAAGCGCTCGATAGCGGCTCCTGAGGTGTCTCTTTTACCGGAAGCTTTGGCTTTGCCTGTACTGATAAGGAGGAGGAGGTATGCGCGGTTGAGTATCCAGCCGTTTTGCACGGGATTGCTTTGGGTGCTCATGATTGATGAAGAGGGAAGCTTGTTGAGAAGCCTTACTGCTTTGTCGTATTGCCCTGATCGCAGATAAGTCAGGCAGCGGGCTCCGAGAAGTTCGCACTGGTAAGCATTGTGGAGATTTTTGCTGATAAGTGTGGCCTGCTGCAGACTTTTTTCGGCTGCTTTGAACTGTGCTGAGGAGCATTGAGTCAGCGCTATGTAGAGGAGTAACAGCAGGTTGCTTTTCGTGGGCGGATAAGCTTTTTTATTTAATTTTTCCAGTGCCTTTCGGCAAATGCTTATGCGTTTTTGGGCATGCTTTTGCTCGGGATAGATTTGGAGCTTGATGTAGGCCGTTTGCATGATGACATCCGGGATGTCTGTCATGGCAGCTATTTTTTCTATGGTGTGGAGGTGTGATTTAATGCGTTCTCGCAGTTTATACAAAGAGGCCGGCTCTACAATCTTGATGAGGAAAAGGTGGCAGTAGATGCCTGAGATAAAGACTTCTCTGCGGAACTTATCGAGCTGTTCAATTATGATGTGGCTGTAGTATTTGAATTTTTTGTCATCGGGCAGTCTGAGGGAATAGTAATGAGCCAGGTAGTTGGCAGCATCTATGGTTGGGAGGGGCAGATCGTAGTCTATGCCCATTTCCACAATTTTTTCAGCGAGCGGTACTGAGGCCACGGTGGTGCCGATAATTTTGAGGGTATTGACTGCTGCGAGATGGCGATGAATGGTGGTGTCAGTCTGTCCTCTGGTCTTAAATTTTTCTTGTTTAGCATCTATAAAGAGCAGGGTGTTGAGCATGCGCTCTGTAAACTCGGCAACATTTTTTCTGTGGGTGCGCTCGTCAACTTTTTTGCCTTCATATATGAATTCTTTGAAGGCCTCTTCGTCCCTGTATTTTTCATGGCCGAGGGCTTCGTACATCTTTTGGAAGATGTCGGGTTTTTCCCCTTTTTTAGGCGGGGTGATGACGTTGATTTTCCTGATTTTGAACTTCTCAATGACTTGGCGAAGGGCTTTGAGCATTTCCATGATAAAGAAGTTTTAGTGAAAGAATGAGGTTAAAGCAAGAAGTTTTTTACGTTCTAAGGATGTCGAGCACGATTTCCCAGAGTGTTTCAAAGGGGATGAGCTCGATTTCAAAGGGCTGGTCGGCCAGCTCTAAGGGGTGCTGCCGGAGTTCGTCCAGCCATTTTTGGGCGCGCTTTTGAATGAGCTGTGGATCAAAATTGGCCTCGGGTATGATGCAGAGCATTTTGATAAAGGCCTGGGGCCTGGGCAGCTCTTTCAAATGGCGATAGGTATATTGTCGCAGCGATTCCGTTCTGTCTA
>JALVES010000380.1 GCA_027030635.1 Saprospiraceae bacterium
GCGAGTAATAGCGCCCGTAGTGCCGCGCAATCATGCGCAAACAGGCAGCGCCACAGTCGCTGGAATCGTGCTGATGATATATGGTGAATCTCTTAATCATTTAACGGGGCAAGATAATGCTTTTTTGGTTATTCATAATTAAGTTTTTGGCTGCCTGTCTCCATCAGAGACCAAGCTATCAAATTAAACCGGCTTAAAACCCGCGAGAACCCGCGTCATCCGTGTCATCCGCGTTCTATTAAGGCATAAGCAGCCAATAGAACCTGCTTGCAGCCTTGCTCACCCACCAGCGGGAGGCTTTTTGCCATTTTCATCATAAGGCCGCCCGCGCCCCCGGCCCCTAAAGGGGCGCCCGCCCGCCTCCTTTGAAAAATGGGGTTATTGAGTTCAACTGGAAAGCCTCAGTTTTCCAAAGGTGGCAAACCTTGTATCTCATCGCATCGTTTTAGCTCAAGACTTCTTGAACCGCTGAAGTATTGTACCTTTGAACTATGAACAACAGCTTTCTCTCTATCGTACTCATCTTAGACGAAGAATCCGACTGGAAGCAACTTCCCGGGCGGCTGCAAACGGTTTACGGGTCGCTGAAGGGGCAGTTTGCCCACTGGGAGATCATCCTGGTGAACAATACCGACCGCCGGCAGCTTGAGGGCGTATTTGACGGACTGGAGGAAGGGCTGCGCTCCGGCCTCTACCTCATCCATCTGGCCCGCAAGACCAATCACCACCACGCTGCCCTGGCCGGCTTCGACCGCGCCAACGGAGACTACACGATTTTGCTCGAAAACGCCTTCCTGCATGAGCGCGATGCCGAAGAAAGCAAAGACCCCATCCTCGCCCTCTACGAAAAGGCCCGGGAAGGTTACGACATCGTCTATTTCCGGGCGCCGGCGCGCAAAGCCCGCTTCTCACAACGGCTGCTCTACGGCCTTTTTTACCACATCATGCGCCGCTACTCAGAGCTCGACATTGACCCGCTCGCACACGACACCCGCATCATCTCCCGCCGCGCCCTGAATGCCCTGCTGCGCCTGCGCGAAAAGCTGCCCTTTATGAAGGCCATCTACTCCCTCGTGGGCTACCGCTCCACGGCCGTGGACACCTCCGTCCCCATAGACCGCCGCAAAACACCCCTGCGCGAGCAAATCCACAACTCCCTGCTCAGCATCACCTCCTACACGCACTTTTTGCGCGCCATGCTGCTGCGGGTTTTCCTCTTCGCCATGGCCTTCCTCTTCCTCGTTACGGCCAATGCCCTCAGCGTGAAGTTCATCGGCAAAGACCTGCTGGGCACGCCCCAGGAAGCCGTCAGCGGCTGGACCTTCCTCGTCGTCCTCATCTCGGCCTTCTTCGCCATGACCTTCCTCATCCTCTACATCATGTCCATCTATTTGTCTAACATCTACCAGGAAATTAAGCAGAGGCCGCTTTATGTGGTGGAGGCGTTTCAACGGGTTTAGTGTTTAGTGTTTAGCGTTTAGTGTTGGTGTGATGTTTAGTTGGTTTTTAGAGGTTTTGCTATTTACAGTTTACAGTTTGCAGTTTACAGTTGGTTTTGTTGTTTGGTTGGGCTTTGGATGATTTGTTGTTTAAGACTTAGTGTTGGTTTATTGTTTAGTTGGGTGGTAAAAATAAACGTGATGAGCGGGATAACCAACGAAAGGATCGGGGAGCCGACGAAGGAGGATCCCCGAGCCGGCCTCTTAGAATGGAAAATGGAAAATGGATTTCTCCGTGTACTCTCCGTGAGCTCCGTGTACTCCGTGGTGAGTCTAATCCGGATTCCAGTCATAGTTTGGCTACGATTATTACGCCCGTCACGTCTTTGTTTCTCGCTAAAACACAAAGAATATAGGGGTTCATATCCGGAACATGCAACTTAACGACTATAGCTGTTTTTCTTTGCGAATCTGGCCATATAAGGCGCTAAGGAACCCGTCTCCAAGCACAATTGGGCTACAATTGTTACGTTCGTTACGCTCATCACGTTCGTTACGCTCATCACGTTCATCACGTTCGT
>JALVES010000381.1 GCA_027030635.1 Saprospiraceae bacterium
ATGTACTACAAACTGGTCGAGCTTTGTCTGGTGCAGAGGGCCAGCATCCTGCGCTTCTCCGATGAAATCACCGAGATTTCCAGGTTGGACCCCGGGGATAAAAAACTGCCCGACAAGGTCAATAGTCTGTACCGCCAATACATACGCTTTGTCAACAAAATATACTTTAGGGAAGTAACTCCCCAGGAGCAGGGCATAGAGCTGTACGACCTGCTTCAAAAGCACATGCGCCTGGACAGGGATGTCAAAGACCTCCATCAGGAAATCCAGGAGGTGAATCAATACGCCATGCAGGTGAAAGAAGACAAGCGGAATCAAATCCTGCAAGAACTCACCTATCTGGCGACTATTTTCCTCATCCCCACTTTCATCACGGGCTATTTCGGGATGAATATTTTGGATAAAAGTGGGAAGGAGTTAGCGGGATGGCTGGGGGGAGGAAGCCTCGCTGCGATAACCATAGCTTTGTTTGCCGGCAAGGTTAAAGCTCAATGGCTGAGGTGGCTTTTGTTTGCTTTGACGCTTCTTGCTGTAGTTGCAACCTTGTATTTTCTAAGTCTCTGAAATCAATTTTTAAACTAAAATATTTCGTGATGAAGGATGTATGTTTAGAGAAATGGCTTAAGTGGCTGATTTGTTGTGTTGGTGCATTTATAGCAGTAGTTGTGGGGGCTTTTGCTTGTTATATCTTCTTTGACAAGCAACTTTTTGGCAAAGCTGAAAATAGCCTACCCCTGCTTATAGCCATCATTATAGCCATCCTCATAATCCTACTCGCTTTCATCTACCTGCTGCGGGAGCTTGTGAAAAGCTCTATTGAGTATGAGCGCTATAAGCTCTCGTTGGAGCATGAATGTAAAAGAGAGGAAAAACAGCAGGCCTATATGAAAATGGAGCTTTATGCGGGGCTGCTCAGGCACTTTGCTGATGAAAGATTTGAAAAAGAGGAGCTCAAAGAGCTTTTGAGAGAATTTAGGGAGTATGTTGATGAAATTGATAAAAAGGGGAAGGATGCCTCTGCCAAAAAGTCCAAGTGAATAGAAAATTCATGCTCCACTAAGAAGACGTGCCGTACAACTTGAAAAATCCGTGAAATCCGTTAATCTGTGTAATCTGTGATTCTGACGATGGAGGGTGAAATCGGTGAAATCGGCCTAATCGGTGGAATCGGGGCTCAATCTGTGTAATCTGTGATTCTGACGATGAGCGTGATGGACGTAACGAACGTGATGAACGTAACAATCGTGCCTCAACCGCGCTTGAACACGGGTTTAAGCCCGTTAGGGCGACATCTTCCAGCTCGTGGCGTAAGCCGCGAGCGCTGTGTTCGGGTACGTTGAGGATGAGGAGGCTTAGGAGGAGCGCGCCTGTTTTGGAGAGGTGAGACATTTTTTTTGTGGGGATTTCCGCCTCAAAGTTATCACACAAAATTAAAAAAAAGCAGTGGCAAGGCAGGTGATTTTTGTCAGCGAATTTTCATTTTGTCCTTATTTTGGTCGGCAGACAGAAAAGTCTCATCTTCGCGTTTTTACAAACTATGCACAAGTCCAACACATACGATGTAGTCATAGTCGGCGCCGGCATAGTCGGGCTGGCCACGGCCTGGCGCATTTTGCGGGGGCGGCCCGGTCTCAGGCTGGCGGTGTTGGACAAGGAGGCGTTGCCGGCGGCGCATCAGACTTCGCACAACAGCGGGGTGATTCATTCGGGGATTTACTACAAGCCCGGGGGCAGCAAGGCGCTGAACTGCCGCCGCGGCCATGCCATGCTGGTGGCTTTTTGCGAAGAGCATGGCGTGCCTTACGAACTCTGCGGCAAGGTCATCGTGGCCACCCGCGAAGAGGAGCGCCCGCGTCTGCGAGAGATTTATCAACGCGGCCTGCAGAACGGTTTGGAGGGCATACGCATCCTGTCGGCTGAGGAGGTGCGGGAGCACGAGCCGCATGTGGCTGCCTTAGAGGGCATTTGGGTGCCCCAAGCCGGCATTGTGGACTATGCCCGCGTGGCAGAAAAGCTG
>JALVES010000382.1 GCA_027030635.1 Saprospiraceae bacterium
TCTGTTGTCGGTTGTCGGTTGTCGGTTGTCGGTTGTCGGTTGTCGTGGCGTTGGTTTGTTAATAAAGCGGGGCGGGCTTCAGCCCGCTGCTCCCCATGTAAGATCCATTATCAATTTTTCATTTTCCATTTTCAATTCTCAGACACGGGCTCCTTAGCGTCTTTCCGGACAGGCTTTTCCTGTATGCATTACGATGAACTTTGGCTCATATTTTCCTGAGAAAAGCACATGTTCTTTGCGTCTTCGCGAGAACCTTAAAATCACCTGCCGAAAATCAAGATTTAACCAAAGCATTTACAACTTCTAAAATCGCTAATCCTTGTTCGACATTCGTTATTCAACTGAAATACTGGCAATAATCCCACTCTCCGCCTCAAAATAAAAAGCCGGAGCGGGCTCCTTTTCCGCATAAGTAGGGGAGTACCAGCCCTCCACAAACACAGGCTCCAACGGGCGCCCGGAAGCATCTGTGGCAGTGATGTTCACAGAGAAGGGAAGGTCGGGAGCGGGATGCCAGTGTTGCCGCAGAGGGAGACCCGTGCTATGAGTAATCCGGTCTTCGACCAGCCACTCGGGGCGGTCCTTGTATTTGGTCACGCGGCGCCGGTGGCGGATGCCGTTTCCCATTTGCCGAAAGGCCTCTATCTCTCCTTCAAAAATCCAGGCGTCTTTTTCTTCCCTCCAGCCTGCCGAAAGCGCACGGCTCCAATGCAGCCAGATAAAACGCGGCCCCTTTAACATTTGATCCTCATCGCCCAGGGTAAGCGTATTGTGGGAGGCGCTGCCGTTGAAGTAACGCATCCACTTCGCCTCCGTGTGATAGCGGTAGCTGCCCGCATCGCGCAAAATGTTATGCCCGCGAAACCAGATGTCCAAATGCAAATTATCGGCCTGGGCCGGGCGATGCCTGAACGAGGCAGCCCGCACAACCGTCATGCCCTGCGGCTCGCGCAAGAGGTAAAGCCCGCCCTGCGGAAAAGAGCGAATCGCTTCCTTCCCGCTTTTGTCCACCTCCCTTCGGACATCTTCCCGCCTCACGCCCAGCCAGGCGGCTTCCTCCTCCCAGGGGCCGGCTTCGTAAGGGCTGCTCCCCCGCAAAAGCAGATGCAAGGCACACAATTGCGGGCGAAAGTCGGCATACTCGCAGGAACTCAACTTGAAAAAAAGCGCTCCGTCATTAGCGCCGTATTGGGGCAGGCGGCCGCTTTTGTCCTGAAAGGCAAGCAAAAAATCCAGGCTGCGCTCCATGCGTTCACGGACTTTTTCCGGAACCTCTTCCCCATGTACGGCCATCAAAGCCAGATAGCGGCAGAGCAACTGCACCACCACACGATGGTAGTTGTGCGAATGCTGCAAATAGCTGCCATCTTTGGCTATTTGAAACAGGATTTCGCGCTCCAACCAGGCTTTTCCCAGCTTTCGCCAAATGTCCGCACGCGGTAAAAAGGGGTATAGCAAGCCGCCTTCGTACAAGGCCAGCGCCTCCGTCATGGCGTGGTTGTTGCGCACGGCAATTTGTGAAAATTTCCTGTTTTTCTCTATGTGGTCCAACTGCCAGCGAATGTAATGCATGAGGCGCGCGAAGCGCTCTTCGGTCAGGCTCGGGTGATGAGCGTAGTAGGAGAGCGCCAGGCTCCAGTTCATGAGGCGCAGGGCTATTTCCTGGCTGCAGCGGTATTGGGGCCCGATATTGAGCGGATTGGTATCCATCCAGTCGTCTATCAGGGAAAAGACTTCTTCGCCCAGGTCTTCGCCACTGTGGTAATCCCAACGTATCCATTCCCCCAGCCAGCTAAAACGCGAGAGCTCCCAGACGAACTTAATGTCTCCCGCTTCGGCAGAAAAATCGCCTATGTCCGTCCAATGGCGCTTGCCCCCGTAGCGGAATCCGCTGTCGGGATTCAGCAGCCAATCGGGGGGCATACCCAACTCGTATTCCCCAGCCGAAAAAAACTGCCAACGGCCCTGCCGCGCATGCCCCACCCGCTTACTCAAAGCCTCAAGCGAATCATTGGC
>JALVES010000383.1 GCA_027030635.1 Saprospiraceae bacterium
TTCGCTGTTGATGGATGAACCCGCTGACAGAGGTGTCTTGCAAACCCATTTGGAGCTGGCCCTGCAATGGCTGAGGCGCAGTATGGAGGTCTGTGATTGCCGCGGGTCTTCTGCTTTTTACTCGCCTTGGCGCCATCCCGTTAAGCGCTGGGCTCCGGCTTATCCCGAGACGACGGGCTACCTGCTGCCCACTTTGCTGCGTGCCCGCCGCCTGGTAGAGAGCGCCTGGGTGGATGCGTGCGTAGAACGGGCAGGGGAGTGGTTGCTGGACACGGCCCTCGAGGAAGGCGCTTTCCCCGAGTTGTACGGACATACCGGAAAGCCTTCGCTCTTCAATACGGGGCAGATTTTACTGGGGCTGACAGCTCTGTGGAGAGAAAATAAGGATGCCCGCTACCAGGCAACGATTGAACGCGCTCTGGAATGGATGCTGGCCGAGCGTTGGCAGCAGCGGCCGCATCCCACCTATTTCAGCCGTGCCTGGTGGGGTGCCCTCGTGGCAGCCCGCAGCCTCGGAAACGAACAGGCCGAGATGGAAATAGCCGAGGTCTTAGAGGAACTTTTATCGCGCTTTCGCGCAAACGGAACCCTGCGTGCCTGGGGATTTCAGGCCGCAGGAAAAGCCTACACCCATACCATCGCTTACAGCCTGCGCGGATTTTACGAGGCCGGCAAATTGCTGCAACGCATCGAATGGGCCGATAAAGTCTGGCACAGCTTGCAGCAGATAGAAGAACTCTACAACCGCCGCGGAAAACTCGCCGGCAGCTATGACGAAAACTGGAAAGGGCGCTACAGTTTTATCTGCGTAACGGGGCATGCTCAACTCAGCCTGCTGTACAAATTGGTGGCTGAAGATGTGGAGGAAGATTTCGCCGATTTTTATCCCTCGGCAGAGGATGTGCGTCCCACCGGCGATGAAGCCCATCTGCCCCTGTTAAAAATGAGTGCCGCCCTGTTGCAAACCGCTTTGAAAGCCCAGGTACGTAAGGGAAGCCAAAATTTGCGGGGAGCGGTGCCTGGCTCCGTCCCCTTCTACGGGCCGTATATGCCTATGCGCTATCCCAACTGGGCTGCGAAATTCCTCGCCGACGCCTGTATGGCCTGGCTGAAGTAGCAAATTTATTTGTACCTTTATGGCCTCAATCCTCCTTTCATTAAACAACTTACGTCATGGGATTCTTAAATGACCTCAAAAAGCTCCTCTGGGTAAAAAAATCCGTTGCCAAATCCGCCGCCGATAAAGTGGTCGAAGCCGGCAAAGAAAAAGCCGAAGACCTGATGGAAAAAGCAGGCGATCTGACCGAACAGGTCAAAGAAAAAGCCAAAGACCTGGGCGAAAAAGTGGTAGAAAAGGGAGGCGATGCTCTGGAATCTGCCAAAGAAATGGCAGAAGACCTGGGCGAAAAAGTGATGGAAAAAACCGCACCCGTGGTCGAAAAGGCTAAAGATGCAGTCGAAGACCTCAGGGATACGGTATTTGGCGAAAGCCGGGAAAAACAAAACCCTCCCACCTCTCCCGAAGACCCTCCCCTCGGAGCCGATGCAACTACCGAAGAAAAAAGCACCCCCGAAGATGCGCCCCCGGCTGCTTCCGAAACTCCGGGTAAAAATCTGGAAGACCTCGGCAAAAAGGTGATCGAAACCGCAGCGCCCATCGTAGAAAAAGTGAAGGGCACCACCGAAGAACTGGGCGGTAAAGTGATCGAAAAGGCGGCTCCCGTGGTGGAAAAAGCCAAAGACCTGGCCGAAGAAGTGGGCGGCAAAGTGATCGAAAAAGCCGCTCCGGCCGTTGAAAAAGCCAAAGAAATAGCCGAAGATGTGGGCGAGAAAGTGCTCGAAAAAGGCGGCGAAGCACTGGAGCAGGCCAAGGAAGTTTTTTCCGATTTTGCCGAAAAGGCTAAAGAAAAATTCTCTGAGTTTTACGAAAAAGCTCAGGACGCTGCTGAAGAAGAAACGGATATCGCCGAAAAAGCTGCCAAAGAAGCCGGCAAAACCACCTTAGATGATGCCATTCGCGAGGCCGAAGACATGAGTCAGCAGGCTCCGCCATCCAAGCCTTCTCTCAGCGACAGCCTGCTCGAAGACGACGACTTTTTCTCCAAAGCCGAGCGCTATGCCGAGGGCGATTACAACGCTTTTAACGACCCCGCCAAACCCAAAATTGAAAAAAATCCTCCTTCCGAAAAAAGCGAAAAAGAGGGCCCTGTCAAAGGCTTTGACGACCTCGATGGCGATGGCGACGATTTGATAGACGATGCCATCGTGGAGAAAGATGAGTAAATGATTGGAATAGAAGAAGCTACCCGCATAGTCTTTAGCCGATGCAGGGATTGGGGCAATGAGTTCGTCCCCCTGCCCGAAGCCCTCGGCCGCGTATTGAAAGAACCTCTGCTTGCCGATCGCGACTTTCCGCCCTACACCCGCGTTACCATGGATGGCATTGCCATTGATTTTCGGAGCTATGCAGCGGGGCAGCGGAATTTTCCCATTCAGGGATTGCAGGCGGCCGGCAGCCCTCAAATGGAACTCAAAAACCCCGAACACTGCCTCGAAGTGATGACCGGCGCCGTGCTGCCCAAGGGCACGGATACCGTCATCCCCTACGAAGAAGTTGAGTTGCGGGATGGGGTCGCCATAGTGATTCCCGACTCCTTTAAACAGGGCAAAAACGCACATCAGCAGGGCCTGAATCGCAAACAGGGCGATTTGATTGTGCCTTTCGGCAAATGGATTTCCGCTGCCGAATTGGGCGTGGCTGCCACTGTTGGAAAAAGCCGGCTCAAAGTCGCCAAACTGCCCGCCGTCTGCATCATCACTACGGGCGACGAATTGGTAGAGGTGGACGAAACACCACTTCCGCATCAAATCCGCAAGTCAAATGCCTATTCCGTGCAGGCACTGTTGCGAGCGTATGGCGTGGAGAGCGATTTGCGCCATATTTACGATGAGCGGGAGGAAATACGCAGGGTGCTGAGTGCCTGCTTAGAGCAGTACGACATCCTCGTTTTGAGCGGGGGAGTCTCCAAAGGCAAGCTGGATTTTATTCCGGGGGTTTTGGAAGAGCTGGGTGTGGAAAAACTGTTTCATCGGGTAAAGCAAAGGCCCGGCAAGCCGTTTTGGTTTGGCGAAAGCCGGAAAAACAATACTGTGGTTTTTGCCCTTCCCGGAAATCCCGTCTCTTCTTTCATGTGTACGCGTCGTTATTTGATGCCCTTCTTGCACAAGAGCCTTAGCGGGCAGGAAGCCCCGCCGGTATATGCCCGTCTGGCAGAGTCTTTTACCTTTAAGCCGGATTTGACCTATTTTTTACAAGTCAGCCTGGAGTCCACGGCCGAAGGCGTTTTGCTGGCCCGTCCCGTTCCCGGCAAAGGCTCCGGCGACCTGGCCAACCTTTGCGATGCCGAAGCTTTTTTGGAGTTGCCTGCGGGCAGAGAGCAGTTTGTAGCAGGAGAGCACTTCAGGCTATGGGGATTCCGGCCCCTGAAAAACTGATTTATGTATGGACCTTTCACACATCAATAAGGACAATAAACCCTCCATGGTGGATGTGGGGGAAAAGCCCGTTACCTTGCGCATAGCCCGCGCTCAGTGTTACGTGGATTTGCCGGCCTCGCTATCGGCTTTGCTGGAGGAAGATGAAATACACAGCAAAAAAGGCCCCGTTTTTCAAACGGCCATGCTGGCAGGCGTGATGGCTGCCAAAAAAACCGGTGAGCTCATTCCGCTCTGTCATCCGCTCGGGCTGGATCAATGTACAGTGGACATTCGCGCCGAAGGGAAAAATCGCATCCTCGTCAGTTGTACGGCACGTTTGCACGGAAAAACAGGCGTGGAGATGGAAGCCCTCACCGGCGCTTCTGTGGCCGCGCTTACCATTTACGACATGCTTAAAGCGCTCTCTCACGACATTCGCATAACCGACTTACAGCTCATGGAGAAGAGCGGCGGAAAACGAGATTTTCACAGAAAAACTGAGACTACATGAATCCCGAAGAAATCAAAAAACTGGTCGAACAACTTTTGCCTTATGCGTTGCAGTTACTTGCTGCTGTAGTTGTTTTGTTGGTGGGTCTTTGGATTATCAACAAATTGATGGCTGCCATGGCCCGGGCTATGGAGCGCAGTAGAATTAGCAAAGAAATTCATCCCTTTTTGCTTTCCATGAGTTCCATCTTGCTGAAAGTCTTACTCTTGTTTAGCGTAGCGGGTATGCTGGGCATCAACACGGCCTCTTTTGTCGCTGTACTGGCAGCTGCAGGTTTTGCCGTAGGCATGGCCCTGCAGGGCAGCCTGAGCAATTTCGCTGCGGGGGTGATGATCCTCATTTTTAAACCCTATAAAATCGGCGACCTGATTGAGATTGGAGACTACATCGGCCATGTGCGTGAAATTCAAATTTTCAACACCATACTCGAAGCTCCCGACAAGCGCACGGTCATCATGCCCAATTCGGAAGCAGGAGGGAATACGGTCATCAATTGGAGCACTCGCAAAATGGTGCGCGTGGAAGTCAAAATCCCCATGCCCTATGGCGAGGATTTTCCCCGCGTCAGGGATATCCTGCTCCCTGCTCTAAAAAATACGCAGGGTGTTTTGTCCGAGCCGGAGCCTGAAGTGGGCATAGACTCCTTCGACTCGCATTACATCGAGCTCTCCCTGCGCGCCTATTGCCGGCCCGATGATTATTGGCCCGTCTATTACGCCATGGGCGAAAATGCCAAACGTGCCCTCAGCGAAGGAGGTGTTATGATTGCTTATTCGGAAGGCGTGGAGATGGGGAAGATTGGGTTGTGATGTTTTGTTTAGTGTTTAGTGTTTAGTGTTTAGTGTTTAGTGTTGTTTTTAAAGCTTCAACACCACCAACTTCACCGGCTCCCTTTTTCCTTCGATGAAAAGCAGGTACATGCCTGTGGGCAAGTCTTGCATGGGCAGGCTGCCTTCGGCTGCGTTGATCGTTTGCTCCAGCCATAGTTTTCCCTGCAAGTCGCTCAGGCGGATTTTCAGGGGATATTGAGCCCCCTGCGGTGCCTGCCAGTAAAGCGAGCCGGAGACGGGGTTGGGATAAAACTGCCAGGCTTCTTCCTCACTTGCTTCTCGCGTATCTGTGAGGCAGGCCGTTTCATTGCTTGCCTGAAAAGTGGGGGAGAGGATGCTAAAACTGCCGCTGCCGTTGGGACAGCGGGCATAGGCGTAGTCCGTGAGCTGAGCGCCAAATTGCACGCCGTCTAAGAGGTTGCCATCCGGGTCAGAGAGGAAAAGTGCCTCGCCATCGGCAGAGAGTTTGAAGTTGGCGTGTAAACCCTGTTGCGTTTCGTCCTTGTCTAACCAGACAATGAGGTAGCCCTGAGCTTCAATTTGCGCGCCGGCGGGAAAAGTCCACTTTTGCAGATCGCTTTCGTCATCAGACAGGTGATAGCCTTCGAGAGAGACGAGTTGCGAAGTGTTGTTGTACAACTCCACCCAGTCATCGAACTCTCCGTCCTGGTCGGCCTGAGTCGTTGTGTTGGAGGCCATGAGTTCGTTGATGGCGATGTCGGAGGCGATGCCCAACTCGTAATAAGCGAAGGTGGCGTTGTAGGGCAGGAAGGTGCCCGCCTCGGCATTTTCTCCGTAAAAGGCAAATTGCAGGCCTGTGTTACCCATGTTTACGGACGTCCCGAAAATGCCGTCACCAGCGGCGCCATCCTGGTGATTGCCATCGTCGTACATGGAGAGCATGGAAAAATCTTCGGCGCTGCTATAGCGGTAGAGCAGCCAGCAGGAGTCGGCTTCTTGCGTTTCTATGCTGATCCAAAGCTGTTCGCCGGGCATGGCGGCATAGGCTGAAGGTTGGAAATTGCCCAACTGGGGAGCTGTTACCTGCCATTCGGGCGTACTTTGTAAATAGGAGGTGCGGGCGTCCATCAACTCATGCAAGCCAACGATGGAAAAGGGATTCCCGCCCGGCCCTGTGATGTTTACACTTTGATAGAGGTTGTCCTCAAAATCGCTGAAGCTGTAAAGCGCGTTGGGGTCGTCCTGCACGGCTTGCGAGATGAGCGCTTGCAGTTCTTCGGCTTTCGCCAAATAGGCACCATTGGTGAAGAAATGTTCCAACATGGCTCGGTAGTGGGCGTAGTACATTTTGCGGTAGCGCTGCTCGTTGAGCAGGAGGTCGAGCAACGGTTTCCCGGGGAGGTCTTTGTTGGCGTCGGGAGAGAGCTGTTGCATGTCGCTGATGCTCAGTGGCATGCCGGAGGAGAGTTGGTTGAATCCGCCGAAGCATTCATTCAGGTCCCAGATGACGGGTACAAAGCGGCCGTTGTCGCGCCTGAAGAGGTAGTAGTTGTGGGTGATGCTGCCGAGATAGCTGTCGAGATTGACGGTGAGGCTGTTGAAAACGCTCATCCAGAGAAAGCGGTCTGTTTCCATGCGCATGGGCGCCAGGCTGTGCTCGGCCTCAATGGCATAACAAAGTTGGATGAGCTCATTCCAACCGGTATCGGATTCGATTTCGTAATGGGTTTCATAGCAGGCCTGCTCATCGCCGAGGTAGTTGAGTGTTGCACCCGGTTGGGCCGGCGGGCAGCTCGGAGGCGGGGGGGCGGGCTCAGCATCTCCCTTGAAGAAAGGATTGTCTTTGTCGGATTCAAATCGCCTTTCGGCAAATGATTTATTGACGGATTCTACGCTGGTATATAGCCCGAAGTAGGCTCCATTGACATAGACGCGGGCATAGTTGGCCTGCGGCGCTTCCATGAAGTGGCGGAGCACCCAGTAGCCTATAGTCTCGCGACACAAAGAGGGGTCTTTGAAGCCGTTGTTGAGCTTGATCGAACTATAACCCTCGTAGTCCTGGTTGAGCACGTAATCCAGCTTAATGTTGAGCGGTTTTTTCTCGGAGGGCACGTTGTAGGAACTGTTGCCCTTATACCGCACGCCCACGCTGTCGAAGGTAATGCCGTTGATGACTGCCGTGGCGAGCAGGCGCTCTCCATTGCCGGCAGCGTGGTATTGAGCGAGGATGTCCTGCCAGTTGCTTTCCGCAAATTCCAGCTCAATAACCTGAATGGTTTCCAACTCGTAAAAACTTTGGGCTTGGGCCGAAAATGGCAAAACAAAGAGAGCACAGCTGAGGAGTATAAGACGTACTTTCATTTGGCATGTGTTTTTCAGGCAAAAGCAGTGCATGGCGAAGAATCGGCTGCGCGGAGTTTCTACTCCACACCTTACAAAGATACCTTGAATCGCAATTTGTTTAATGACGCCGGATAGACAAAGGAGGAGAAAACTCACTCCTCCTCAAACCAACTCGCATACATGCTGTAGTTTTTGGCAATGCGCTCCACGTAAAAGGAGAAATTTTCCGCACTCAGCGCTTTGATCTTCTTGGCAGGCACGCCGGCATAGATGTAGCCCGATTCCAAGCGGCTGTTTTCCAATACTACAGCCCCTGCAGCTATGAGTACGTTGTCTTCCACCACCGCCCCGTCCATGACAATGGCGCCCATGCCGACCAATACGTTGTTGCCAATGGTGCAGCCGTGTACGATGGCCCTGTGCCCGATAGAGACGTTGTCGCCAATGTTGACCGGCGCCTTTTGATATGTGCAGTGAATCACCGCCCCGTCCTGCACATTCACCCGATTCCCCATGCGGATGTAATGCACATCCCCCCGCACCACAGCCTGAAACCAAATGCTGCAATCATCCCCCATAACCACATCACCTACAACAGTGGCGTTTTCCGCCAAAAAACAATTCTTACCAAACTTCGGCGCCGCGCCACGCACGCGCTTGACTATGGGTTTGTTGGTGGACATTTTTTTAGTTTACAGTTTACAGTTTACAGTTGGTTCGCTGTTTAGTTGGGTTTTGACTGTTTGGTTGTTTAGCGTTGAGCGTTGAGTGTTTAGTGTTTTTTTGGTTTACTGTTTACAGTGGACAGTTTGAAGTTGGCTTGTTGATTAGTCTTTTGGACCAGTTTCACCGATTCCTCCGATTCCCCCGATTCCCCCGATTCCTCCGATTCAACCGATTCCTCCGATTCAACCAATTCCCCCGATTCAACCGATTTCACCAACCGA
>JALVES010000384.1 GCA_027030635.1 Saprospiraceae bacterium
GTTTGCGTTCCGCGACAGCATTTCCCGAAAGGGGGTAAAAACCTTTCACGCGCTGTGCCGATTATGAGCGAGGGCAGGATGTGCTCCTTGTGCCAGTCGCTCAGGGCCGAGGCGTCAAAGTCCGTAAATTCTGCATAGAAGTAGCTGCCGTTTTCAGCCACAAGCGCCAGAGAGATGAGACGGGCGTCCTGTCTTAGTGCCGTAAATTCCGTGTCGAGAAATACTCTCATAGTGTCATTCTGATATGCACAGCCGCAAGATAAGGCTTTTTTTGATAATCGTGCAACTCTTTTCCGTAAAAAATCTTATCTTGCAGCAGTTTTGCAGGTTTATTTTGCATCTGCACAGCCATTACATATTGACTTAGCATGTAAAAATGAAGGTGATCGGAAAGAAGATATTGGGGAGTCCGCTTGATGCGACTTCTTCGGTGTACAGCTATCACGCCTTTTTGTTTCCCTTTGAATGGGAGGAAAAGCGCGGGGCGAATCGCCATGCCGTGTTTGAAGAAAAGACGCGCATTTCGGTGTTTTCGCGTTGGCTGGCAGGTTCTTCATGGAAGCAGCAGAACATTTGGAGGGGCAGAAAGAGCGGGGCGCTTGCCGTTTACAATGAGAAGACTTATTTCTACGATTTTGTGCATCCGGCTTTGTACGACGATGGTACGGAGGCTTCTTTTTTGCAACACTACGAATACGATTTGCCCGAAGGCTCCGGATACCGAATCGCATGTAAAGGCCCTGGCGGAGAAGATCAGGTATATGAATTGGACATAGAGTATATCTTGCTGCATGTGTATAATACCGGTGTGGGCGTACTTTCCTTTCACCTGGCCAACCGCAGGAAAGAGCAGTCGTCGCCTGAAGACATTCTCAGGATAAACCAGTTTGGGCGGCGCACGTATCCCCCTTTCTTTGCTATGCCCGGAGGCTTGGGCGGATCGTCCGATTTGTTTGCTTACATCAATTGGCAGGAAGGTCTGAAGGGCGTTCAGAATAGTGAATTGGCCAAAGAAATACGCATAACGATGCCGCCGCGCTTCATTTCGGAAAACTTTCGGCGGGATTTGCCTCCTGAAATAAGGCCTCTTTCCAATGTCATTACGGGGCTGTTTCCCGATAAGCTCAAAGAGCATATTTCCATTTCTCCCGTACTTGACGACAGGATGTTCGTGCTCTGTTGGTATGGGAATGAGATGCTTGCCCACATTTTGAAACAGACTGTACCTGATAAAAGAGATGGAAGTGAGTCTTATTTATATATCTCTTCCGATTGGTGGTACCGCTTTGTTTTCGTGGATGGAAGCTCGCCCAGTTGTCAGAACGGGCCTATGTTTCGACGCCTGATGCGCGAGCATACCAATGCGCGCTGGGTGGAGTACGGCACGCTTTACGGGGCCAGTCGCTACTCCTTTGTGGCGCTTACGGATGACAAGGGGGGGGCTGCCCTTATCCTCCCTCACCTGCAAACCATGTACTACAAACTGGTCGAGCTTTGTCTGGTGCAGAGGGCCAGCATCCTGCGCTTCTCTGATGAAATCACCGAGATTTCCAGGTTGGACCCCGGGGATAAAAAACTGCCCGACAAGGTCAATAGTCTGTACCGCCAATACATACGCTTTGTCAACAAAATATACTTTAGGGAAGTAACTCCCCAGGAGCAGGGCATAGAACTGTACGACCTGCTTCAAAAGCACATGCGCCTGGACAGGGATGTCAAAGACCTCCATCAGGAAATCCAGGAGGTGAATCAATACGCCATGCAGGTAAAAGAAGACAAGCGGAATCAAATCCTGCAAGAACTCACCTATCTGGCTACTATTTTCCTCATCCCCACTTTCATCACGGGCTATTTCGGGATGAATATTTTGGATAAAAGTGGAAGGGAGTTAGCGGGATGGCTGGGGGGAGGAAGCCTCGCTGCGATAACCATAGCTTTGTTTGCCGGCAAGGTTAAAGCTCAATGGCTGAGGTGGCTTTTGTTTGCTTTGACGCTTCTTGCTGTAGTTGC
>JALVES010000385.1 GCA_027030635.1 Saprospiraceae bacterium
ACAGCAGATGAGACTGAGGCAGATCCTGCAAGTTAATCCCTCTATCTGTCAGCGCCAACCCAAAAGAGACAAAAAATTTATCCTGAGGCTCGACAAAGATCAAATCACCATCCCAAAATTCCAACTCATTGACTGAAATATCCATAACCTCATAAGCAAATCCAATATCCAAAAACCAACCCGCAATAGGATCCCAGTACTCCCACCACTCATAATCTCCCACAGTGTCATAAGTAATTTTTTCATAAGGCTGGGAAAAAACCTCAAGGGTGTAATTCCAGGGATAATCCTCCTGTGAAAACGCAAAAGGTGCATTGAACAACAATGCAAACCAAAAAAAGTAAACTTTTTTCATGGTACAGTGTATTTGAAGGTTAAAAAATACAAACATGCAGAGTGCAGCTCAAAGCTACACCCTGCATGCCTGGCATTAGTGTCAATCACAAGTAACCGGAGTCACCTGAGTGTGAATAGTCGAACCGTTCACGATGAAAGCAACCTGCCAGGGATCATCCTGTGCAATTTTGGCCTGCTTCCACCAAATGTGCCAATTCATTTTAATCTTCTTCTTGTTCGTAACGGCCTTGTAGTCCGAAATGTCATAAGGCTCCTCACACTTGCAACCTTCGGGAGATTTCAGATAAACCCTTCCACTTCTGTTCAAAGCCAGATTGGCTTTCTCTTTCTTCCAATTCCCGTTATTCTTCTTCTTGTAATTGGTCATTTGAGAGGTGATGAAGGTCCCCAGACCAATTACGTAATACTGCCCCTGCGAATGCTTAATCCTGCGCTGGCCGCCCTGATAGTACTTAAAGCCCGTTATAGAGGCGGAATTTGTACAACAGTTGTAAGAGTTTACATTAACCAGTCTGATAAAACTGCGAGTTCCACAACTATCTGCAAATACCACTGTAACCTTAGGGTAATAAGGCTTATCGCACGTATAGGTATGACAAGGATTTGGGTCTGTAGAAGTAGCGCCATCTCCAAAGCTCCACGAATAACTCGTTATGGGATGATTTCCCCAGGTAACGACACTAAAGCAAAGTTCACCTGGATTTCCGGTCTCATTTTTGACAATAAACGGAGTGCAAGGTATTTGGTGCCAAAGCCACTTACCTACTTCTATCAAAAATTGTAGGATTTCTCCATCACGCTGGGTTCCTCCCTGAGAGCCGAGTGTAACTACCAAACGCACATAGTACTGATCGGCACTACCCTGGAATGTATGCGTGGGATTGGCCTCCGTAGAAACGGTACCATCTCCAAAATTCCAGAAAAAAGTAGAACCTCTTGGCAAAGGACTACCGGAATAAGAAAAAGTTGCCGTGTTCTCAGAAAGGTACGTATATTCAAAATCAGCTTGCACAGATAGATTGCTGTGTACCTCTACATTGCTGAAATTACCCGGATTCACGCCGCGCTCAAGAGCAGAAAGGGTACGAAGGTCTCCATCCATGACAACAGAATAGGACTTCACAGTAGGCATGTAGTAGATTTTACTACCCACCTGCATCTCCCCCTTCTCATTCAAAAAGGCAGAGAGAATCTCATCCGGCACGGGGTTTTCGGTGAGTTGCTCGGGAGCCAGGCCCTTGCTCAAATCCTCACACTCCTGGTGCAGATACTTGGTGCGCAGGGAAGCAATGCCCATTTGTGCCTCAAAATTGGCCAGTACGGCATTGTCATCCGTGCATTCTCCAACGAGAATAGGGCCGGATTTGGCGTTGGGGTCTCGATCCTGAGCAGCGATTTCAGCTTCGAGTTGCTGATACACGCTCTGAAAGGCCAGGGAATCCGTAAACACCAACATGCCATTGCGATTGCTGACGCCTTTGTAACCCTTGCCGCCGCGTTGAGCATTTGCCGAAAGGCTGAAAAACATGAGCAGCAAAAACGTCCAGACGTGAAACGCCCGGATCTTGTCGCCGAGTTGGTAAAAAATGGTTTTCATAGCTTGAAAAAATTTAAAGTGAAAAAAACTGGTTAAACAATTCGAAGGCAAAGA
>JALVES010000386.1 GCA_027030635.1 Saprospiraceae bacterium
GAGATCGCATACATATATGTCTTGCGCCCCAAAAAGAAAGGCAGGCTGACCATTGGCAGCGCTACGGCCAAAATTGGCAGAGTGAGCGTGCAGACCAGGCCCGTTTCTGTGGTAGTTACAGGCGGCAAGCCGCCTGCTACCACCCAATTGCAAGGCTCACCGCCTTACGTGCTAACCCGCGAAGCCATACCGCCCAAAGCCTATACCGGTCAGCAAATCAGCCTCGATCTCAAGTTGTACGATCGCGATGAAGTCAATGTACAATCCTACAACCTGCTGCGGGCCTCTCAATTTCCGGGCTTCTATGCCGAGCCTCTGCGCAATTACCGCAAAGGCGCACAGGAAGTAGAGGTCAACGGCACGCCCTACACCCTTTTTACGCTCAACCGCACGGCACTCTTCCCGCAAAGGGCAGGCACTTACACCATTGAGCCGGTTGTGGTGAGATTAACGGTATTGGACGCAGGCAGACGACAAAACTTTTTCTTCCGTCCCCGCGGGCGCAACATAGACATCAGCTCCGACAGCCTGCAATTAGAAGTGCTGCCGCTGCCCCAGCCCATTCCGCCCGACTTCTGTGGGGGCACTGGCCATTACGAGATGCAAAGCACGCTCGACAAAACTCAACTGGCTCAAAAAGGCATTGTCTATCTGCTCGTCAAAATCACGGGCAACGGCGACCCTAAGCGACTAAACTTCCAACTCCCTCCTCTGTCGGACAGCTTAGAGACTTATGAACCCAGGCTCATCGAAGACCGCAGCTATGAAAATGCCGGGCAACTGTGGCACACCAAGACCTGGAGCTACGCCATACGCATCAAGTATCCGGGCCACTATCAACTGGCGCCCACAGCCTCGTACTTCAATACCGACAGCCTGCGCTATATGCGCATGCGACCGGCGCCCATTGAGTTTACTGCCAGGCCGGGGAAATGGTTCAGCGAGGGCCAGAACCGCACGGATGATCTTGCTGAGACTCAAAAGGCGCTGCCCCCGCTGCGCAAAGTCGAAAAGCTCTACGACAACTCGGGCGGCTGGCGGGTGGAAAAACTTTGGTTTCGCTTTCTCCTGCTGCTACCCTTCCTGCTGCTCGGGGGCAGTTTTCTGTACGACTACCTGAAAGGGGAAGGGCCCTCAGAAGCTGAACTGGCCCGCCAAAAAGCGCTGGCATTTGCCGAAAGGCAGATACAACTGAGCAGGCAACTGCTGCAAGAGGGCAAGGCTCGCCCGGCCAACGAAGCCCTCTACAAAGCCCTGCAGGCCTGGCTGCACCGCCGCCTCGGCATCCCCGCCGCACAGCTCAGCTCACAGCATTTGGCGAAAGCCCTGGCAGGCAGGATGCCGGAAGACGACATCAGCACGCTGGTTCAGCTCTTTCGGGAGCTGGAAGAAGCCATCTTCGCCGGGCAGTCGGATGTCGCCCGCGCCGAGGCGCTGTACGAACAGGCCAGGGAACTCATCGCCCGCGCTATCGCGCATAAGCCACCGCCCGCTTCTCGCGAATGACGGTAACTTTCACCTGGCCCGGGTACTGCATTTCCTCCTGGATTTTCTGAGAAATCATGAAAGCCAGGTCATCGGCATACTTATCGGAGACCTTCTCGCTTTCGACTATGACGCGTAGCTCGCGGCCTGCCTGTATGGCAAAGGATTTAACCACACCATCGTAAGACATGGCCAGTTCTTCCAGCTCGCCGATGCGATTGAGGTAGGTCTCCAGAATCTCGCGGCGCGCGCCCGGGCGAGCACCTGAAATGGCGTCGCAGGCCTGCACGATGGGCGAGATGATGTTGGTCATTTCAATTTCTTCGTGGTGTGCGCCGACGGCATTACAGATGGCGGGATGCTCACCGTGCTTTTCACAAATCTTCATGCCGAGGATGGCGTGGCTGAGGTCGGATTTTTCCTCGGCCACCTTGCCGATATCGTGGAGCAGGCCTGCCCGTTTGGCCATGCGCACCAGTTTGGGCGAAAGCCCCAGTTCGGCGGCCATGATGGCACAGATGTTGGCCGTTTCCATGGAGTGTTTGAGCAGGTTTTGGCCGTAAGAGGAGCGGAAGCGCATGCGTCCCACCATTTTGATGAGGTAGGGTTTGAGGCCGTGGATGTCGAGTTCCAGCACGGCGCGTTCGCCGATTTCGACGATGCGCTCATCCAGTTCCTTCCGGGTTTTGGCGACTACTTCTTCGATGCGGGCGGGATGGATGCGGCCATCGGCGACGAGGCGCTTCAGGGAGAGGCGGGTAACCTCGCGGCAGATGGGGTCAAAGCTGGAGATGACGATGGCGCCCGGCGTGTCGTCCACGACGATTTCGGCTCCGGTGGCATTCTCTAAGGCACGGATGTTGCGGCCCTCGCGCCCGATGATTTGGCCTTTGAGGTCGTCAGAATCGAGGTTGAAAACCGTAACGGTATTTTCGATGGTGAAATCGGCGGCTACGCGCTGGATGGTCTGCACGATGATTTTGCGTGCTTCCTTGGTGGCGTTCAACTTGGCCTGGGTGATGGTTTCTTTGACCAGGGCCATGGCATCGGCTTCTGCTTTGCCTTTGACGACTTCGAGCAGTTGCTCTTTGGCTTCTTCTTCGCTGAGGCGGGCGATTTCTTCGAGTGCTTTGATGTGTTGCTCACTGACGCGGTCGAGCTCTTCGCGTTTTTTGGCCAGTACTTTGAGCTGGGTGTTGAGGTTTTCGCGCACGGCATCTATTTCAGCGCGTTTTTGCTCCAGTTCTTCGGCTTCGCGTTGGAGGTCTTCGCGCTGGCGGCGGAAGTCTTTTTCCATGCTTTTGAGCTCGATTTCGCGCTCTTTGAGTTCGACCATGCGTGAAGCCTTTTCGGCGGTAAATTTTTCGCGCAGTTTGTTGAAATGCTCTTTGGCTTCTTTGATTTTTCGTTGTTTGATCTGATCGTGCTTTGCCTCCGCTTTGGAGACTATTTGCCGGGCTTTGTTTTGGGCTTCGTCTTCGAGGCGTTTTGCGGTCTCCCGGGCTTCTTTCAGGATTTTATCGGCCTTGGCATTCATTTCCTGTACCCGCTTATTGTGTTTGCTGTTTTGCAAAACGCGCATCAGGACGAGTCCGATGGCGATGCCGGCGAGAAGTCCTGTAGCGATGGCTATAATCATAGTGGTGTTCATGCGTACTGTAGTTTAAAAATTCATCAATAGCCCGTGGCTCACGGCCTTCGGGCATCCTCCAACAAAAGCCTTCAAGAGGCTCACTCGCGGCCTGCCGGCGGGCAGGCCCATGCAAGAAGCCGGTAGCACAGCGGCACCAGTAAGACAGAAAAGAAGCGATTCGGAGCGATGGCTTAAAGCAAGCCGTCTAAGAGGCTATTGAGCTTTTCCAAGCGTTCGGGCAAATCTTCGGGCTGATCCAGTTGTTTTTTGGCTTCATGCAGCTCTGCTGCCACACCCAGTATAGCGAGGGCCAGGCAATCCTGTTTATCGCGATTGGGATAAGCCTGCTGCATCGCCTGCACTTTTTCATTCACCTCTTTGGCGATTTGCCTGATGACCGGTTCATCCGAAGCTTTTATTTGAAGAGGATAAGGCCTTCCGGCAATCAACACAGTGATTTGTATTTGATCCGATGTTGCCATAATCCTCAAGCGTTTTGTAACCACTCCATGCACGCATCTACCTGTTGGATGTATCGCTCGAGTCGCTCAGCGAGCTCTTCGGGCTTTCCCACAGTGATGGCGCCGGACTTCTTTTCCAGCGATTCTTGCACTTCCTGCAAATTTAAGCGCAAATTTTCAATTTTCTTGTCTCTCGCGGCCAATTCCAGGCGCAATTGCTCATTTTGTGTCTTGAGTTGCTCAAATTTTCTCGCCAGGCGAGTCAATTTTTCTTCTAAGCTGGATAGTTGGCTGCTGAGATTCATAGCGTTTAGCGTCTGATGATGGCTTTAAATTGCTGTTCATACTGGCGGATGAGTTGATTCATCACCTTATCCACCTCCTTGCTTTTGAGGGTCTTTGCAGGGTCCTCAAAGATAAAACTGATGGCATAGGACTTTTTGCCTTTGCCGAGTTGTTCCTCGTTTTCATAGCGGTCGAAGAGATTGATGTCGGTAATCAACTTCTTGCCCAGTTTGCGCGCGAGTGCGGCGAGGTCCTCGAATTTAACGCTTGCATCCACTACGAGAGCCAGGTCGCGACGCACGGCCGGAAATTTAGTAATTTCTTTTGTTTTGACGGCATTTTTTTGTGCGGCTTTCGCCAAATGATCCCAGCGGAAGTCGGCAAAGAATACCGGTCCTTCGACGCCCATCTGCTTGAGGATGCCCGAAGCCACGCGCCCGAAAACGACCAGTGTTTGGGGGCCGCGATGATAGCGCAGACCGAAAGCGAGGCGGGGGTCGCCTGCTTCCTGCGACTGCCAGCCCTGCATGCCGAGGCGCTGCAGCAGGTTGTTGACGTGGGCTTTGAGGGTGTAAAAATTCACTTCCTGCTGCTCCTGCAACCAGCTTTGGCCGGTTTTATAGCCCGAGAGCAGGAGCGTCAGGTGATGCTCTTCGCGGTATTTTTGGGCATCCTCTTTGCGGTAAATGCGCCCAAATTCAAACAGCTTGATGTCCGTCTGTCGGTGATTTTGGTTGTGCAGCACGGCTTCGAGCCCGCCGGGCAGCATATCGGGGCGCATGATGTTCAACTGCACGTTGGAAGTGTTGTTGATAAACACCAGTTCTTCCTCCGGCACGGGCAGCAAATCGGGATAATAGCGCGATTCCGACAGCGACAATCCCATCATCTCGCAAAAGCCCTGGCCGGTCAAATAGCCGCTTGCGGCCTCCTGCAGCCGGCGCTCGTCGGGGTACTCGCTATAGACGAGCGGCAGTTTGAGATGGCCGGGCAGAGGCACCTCATTGAGGCCGTGAATGCGCAGAATTTCCTCCACCACATCCGCCGGGCGCGTAACCTCGCTTTTGTTGGTCGGCACGGCCACGGTAAAGCCCTGTTCGCTTTCTTCTGTGAGTTGCATATCCATGGCTTCGAGTATGCGCCGCACATAGTCGGGCGCCAGTTCTTCTCCGATCAGACGGTTGATGTACTCGTAAGTCAGACTCACCTGCACGGGTTGGATGGGCTTGGGATAGATGTCTATGATCTCGGAAGCTATTTCGGCTCCGGTAATTTCTTTGAGCAGGAGAGCCGCCCGCTTCAGGGCAAAGACCACCATGTTGGGGTCGCTGCCCTTTTCAAACACATAGGCCGCATCCGTGCGCAATTGGTGGCGCATGCTCGTGCGGCGTATGCTGCGGGAGTTGAAATGGGCCGATTCGAGAAAGACCCGGCTCGTCTTTTCGGTAACGCCGGAACTCAGGCCTCCAAATACACCGGCTATGCAGAGCGGGCTGTCGTTGCCGCCGCAGATCATGAGGTCTTCTTCGTGCAATTGGCGCTCTGCCTCGTCTAAGGTGGTAAAAGGCGTGCCTTTCGGCAAATGCTGAACGCGTATCAGATGCCCGGGTATGCGATCGTAGTCGAAGGCATGCAGAGGCTGGCCGAGTTCGTGCAAGACGAAATTGGTAACATCCACCACCGCATTGATGGGCCGCTGGCCTATGGCGATGAGGCGCTCTTTGAGCCAGTCGGGCGACTCCACCACATGCACATTGCTCAACACCAAGCCGGCATAGCGGGGGCAGGCTTCCGCATCTTTCACTTCGATTTCCATGGGCAGACGCTCCTCATCGGGCCGGAAGGCCGAGACATCCGGCAACTTCAGATTTTTCCCGTAGTCGAAGCGCACTTTCAAAGCCGCATACAGGTCTCTGGCCACGCCCAGATGACTGGTGGCATCCGAGCGGTTGGGCGTCAGCCCGATGTCGTAAACGATATCCGTTTTGATGCCCAAAAAGTCTTTGACGGCCATGCCTGTGGGCGCCTCTTCGGGCAAGACAATGATGCCCTCGTGGTCATGCCCCAGGCCAATTTCGTCTTCGGCACAGATCATGCCCTCCGACAGCTCGCCGCGTATTTTGCCTTTCCTGATTTTAAAGGGCTCGCCCTCCACGGGATGCAGGGTAACGCCCACCGGAGCCACGACGACCTTCTGCCCTGCCGCCACATTCGGCGCCCCGCAGACGATGTGCAGAGGATTTTCGCCCCCCACATCCACCTGCGTAACCGAAAGGCGGTCGGCATTGGGGTGGCGTTCACAGCTTTTCACCTCTCCCACCACCAGGCCCTGCAGGCCTCCGGGTATGCTTTCCACTTCCTCCATGCCTTCTACTTCGAGGCCTATATCTGTGAGCAGCTCGCTCACCTCTTCGGGCGTTTTGCCGCTCAAGTCGAGGTAATCTTTCAACCAGTTCAGCGATATCTTCATGCGTTCGGTGCTTCTTGCTTTTCGTTTTGGCCACGGGCAAAAGCCCCGAGGCTTTTGCCTTCTGCTTAATAATCGGGCAAAGATACGAACAAAGGGGATTTTGGGGAGGGGGCGGGGGAGACAAATTTAAAGAGAGTTTGTATCTTTGTTGAGAGCAAATCCCTGCCTGTGCAATAAGCATGACAACGCAAGTGAGAAGCTAAGCCACAAAGCAAATGAGTTACTTAGACACGATAAGAAAGCTAACTGTAAAGGTATCGCCTCAAATAGCAGATTTCTCCCAAAAGCGCAAGAAAACTTCTGCCCCTACCCTGGCATCCTCAAACTTCATCACCAATAAAGAGCAGGGCGATTGGGCCGAAGACCTGATTTTCAGAGCCATCAATGAGAATTCTACACATCATGTAGCTGTAAGATATGGAAAATCTGACAACCTCATCGCAGGCGAACCCGGGTTCGACAAGTTTTACGAAGAATTTCAAGACGAATTAGATTCCATAGGCAAACGCCCCGATTTACTCCTCTTCAAGAAGGAAGACTTTGACAAAACATTGGGATTTGACATCAGCAACTGCCCACACCAAGAGATAAAAGCTTACGTCAAAAAAGCCATAGCCGGCTTGGAAATACGATCCAGCGCCTTTCTCATCGATCAGTACGAAGCAGAGATGAATGCAAGGATTCAAGAAAATGCAAAAAAAGCAATGGCTCTGAAGGAAACCATCCTCACAGAGTACGAAGACTTACTATTACAACCTCAAAGAAAAAAATTCATCGCCATATTAAATACAATAAATCCATCCACGCTGAGCTGCATAAACTTCCGAAGCCCCTCTTGGCACTCAACCGAAAGACTTTCAGAACTGAGCGCCCTGTTTAAAGAATTGAAAAAGGCCATTAAACTCACACAAAAACGACATTATCTGAGCATCACTCCCAAAGTCGAAGACCTTAAAGTCGTTTACAGGTGGATTGAAAATTTTGGCGTCCCTCACTTCTACATTCAAGTCTTTTTTGACAAGTCTTATGGTATTTCATTTGAAAGCATCCTTTCACTATTGACAGACCCTGCAAAAGAAGGCGAATTCTATGAAATAAGCAAAGATGTCAAGAACCAAAACAAAACAACCATAAAAATAAACACCCAAAAGACTATTGAAGTTGCTTATAGGATTGACGAACCCGAGCACAAAAGCATTAGAAAAGAAATGGGGCGAGGCCGCCTCCTCTTTTATGTAACTTTTGAAAAAGGCGCTGCATACCTGAACGTCAGCAACATAGAAAAGCTGCTAAACATCAAAACACTTTAAAAATGATTGCAGAACAAAAATACATTAAAAAAACAACCGCAGAACGGCGCAAAAAATTTGCACAATTCTTCACGCCAGAACCCATAGCACACTTAATGGCTGACTGGCTGCTTGGGAGCACACATCTCAAAACCTTACTGGAACCGGCATTTGGATTAGGGGTATTCTCACGACTCATCCTGCAAAAAAAAGAAGAAATCAGTATCACGGGATTTGATATAGACCCGCTCATATTAAAGGAAGCGCGAAAAAACTTCCCGAAAGCCGACAATTTAAAATTACACGCAGAAGACTACCTGTTCAATGACTGGAACAACAAGTACGATGGGATCATTTGCAACCCTCCCTACTTCAAATTTCACGACTACGAAAATAAAAACACCTTAAAAGAGATAAAAAAGCATTTAAAAATTCACCTCAGCGGATTCACCAACATACATACGCTATTCTTGCTCAAATCCATTCACCAATTAAAGAACAATGGGCGGATTGCCTACATCATTCCTTCTGAATTCCTAAACTCAGGATATGGAAAACACATTAAACAATACCTGCTCAACAGCAAGACCTTAAGACATGTCTTCATTATAGATTTCAAAGAAAATGTATTTGATGACGCACTGACAACAAGCGCCATTTTACTGCTTGCCAAAGATGAGTTTCACAAACACATCCACTTCTCTAACATAAAAAGCATCAATGACCTAAAAGAAGCCGAAAAAATCATAAGTAGCTACCCCCATTCAAAAGGCCATCATACAATTCCCGCCCACACAATAAAAGCCAACATCAAATGGCGACAATACTATCAAAGTCTGGCGGGCAGCAAATTCAAACACCTCATCCCTTTCAATCAAGTTGCCAAAGTTGTCAGAGGAATAGCAACAGGCGCCAATAATTACTTCGTTTTCAACAAACAGAAAGCAGAAGCGCATCATATAGAAAGCAAAAATTTACTCCCATGCATCACCCGCTCAAAAGACATACAAACCCCCTTTTTTACAAACAGAGACTATCAAAAATTAGCAAACAATGGCGCCAACGTGTTTTTATTTGACGGGACTCACTCCCCTGACAAACATGTGAAAAAATACATCAAATATGGCGAAGAACAAAACATCCATAAAAGATATTTAACCTCCAAAAGAAATCCGTGGTACGTCATTGAAAATCGCCCTCCGGCTCCAATCCTCGCAGGAGTTTTTAATAGAAACGGCTTGAAATTTGTCCGCAATGAAGCCATGATTCGAAATCTGACCACTTTCCACTGCATATACCCCTGCAACGATTTATTCAACAAACTTGACATCAATTTGCTCTTCGCATACCTGCTTACTGATGTTGCCAGAGAAATTTTTGATGACAACAGAAGAGAATATGGAAACGGACTAAAAAAGTTCGAACCCAACGATCTGAACAATGCCCAAATGCTCGACCTTTCTCAGTTGTCGGCCGGCGATTCCGGCAAAATTCTAAATTGGTTTCAAAAGTATCGAACAAGCGTGCTTGAGGCAAAAGAGGACATCAAATTCATAGAAAAGATAGACCAACTGCTGCGAAAAAAATATCTGCAATAAAGCCCCACACATTTTCCTATCTTTGCCCCTCAAAAGCCAAAACACCTGATGACAGACAAGTTAGAACAGCAGATAGAGGCCCTCATCTTCGCTTCCGAAGCGCCCGTAACGGTGAAGGAAATGCAGGCAGCTTTGAAGGAAGCCTTTGAAACGGACTTCAAGGCCGAAGAAATCGAAGAGGCCATTGAGGGCTTGCGCCAAAAATATGCCGGTGAGGCCTTTGCCTTTGAGGTCGTGCCTATCGCCGGAGGCTATCAGTTTATGAGCAAGGGAGCTTATCACCCCATCATTGGAGTCTGGCTGAAGCAACGCATGAAAAAGCGCCTCTCGCGGGCCGCGCTGGAAACCCTGGCCATCATCGCTTATAAGCAGCCCGTATCCAAAAGCGAAATGGAGAAAATACGCGGCGTAAGCTGCGACTACTCCGTGCAAAAACTATTGGAAAAAGAGCTTGTTACCATAACAGGCCGGGGCGAAGGGCCGGGCAAACCCCTGCTCTACGGCACCAGCGAAAAATTCATGGACTACTTCGGCATCAAAGACATCGGAGACCTGCCCAAACCCAAAGACTTCAAAACGCCCGACAGCGAAATCGGCCAACAGGCACCTATCGAAGAAGAAGTCGCCGACGACGGACGCACAGCAGAAGAAACACCGGCCGAAGCACAGCAAGAAACGACCGAAGCCAAAGAACAGGAAGAAACAACTGAAAACCAACAGCAACAGACACAAACACCGCAAGCAGAGCCCCGACTCACAGAAACTCCGCCCCAAGAGCAGGCACAGCAGACAGAAGAAGAGTGAAAAGCATATTCACCACCCAAACACCACAAGCGTATGGACAAGCCACTCGTCAATCGCGTCGCAAAAAGCGGTCTGATTACCATCAGCCCGGAAGACTATTTCCCGAAAGGGGAAATCAAAAACTTCGACCTCAAAGACTACCTCTTTCAGGGACTCATCCTGCGCGAAAAGGAATTCAGAACAGCCCTCAAAGAACACGACTGGAGCGCCTATAAAGACCAACACGTACTCGTATTTTGCTCCACCGATGCCATCATCCCCATGTGGGCCTATATGCTCGTGAGCTCCTACCTGAGAGAGGTTGCCCGCTCCGTCTTTCAGGGCACGCCCGACGAATTCATCAAACACGAAATGCTGAGGGCCATCGAAAACATCAGGGAAGAAGACTACCGCGACCGGCGCATCATCCTCAAAGGCTGCGGAGAAAAACCCGTGCCACCGGCTGCCTATGCCGCTTTGGTATGGAAATTGCAGCCCGTAGCAAAAAGCATCATGTTTGGCGAACCCTGCTCCACCGTGCCGGTCTTCAAAAAGAAAACCTGATGAATGCCAAAACCATCACGGCCCAATTCATCCTTGCCTTGGGATTGCTCGGGCTCTTCGCACTCGTCCTCTCACAACAAGCCGAAAACAAAACCTCCACCCGCCTCACGCGACCCGATACACCCCCGCCCGTAGTCTCCGTAAAACCGGCTGCGCATTACGAGTTTGCAGGGGAGACTGTGCCTTTCGGCAAATCCTTTGACCTACGCGAACGCCTGGACCGCGAGCTGCAAATTGTCGCCTATCGCCACTCCAACACCCTCGACATCATCAAACTCTCGGGGCGCTACTTTCCGATCTTCGAAGACATCCTGCGCGAATACGACCTGCCCGAAGACCTCAGGTACATAGCCGTAGCCGAAAGCGGCCTGCGACACCTCAGCTCCCCCGCCGGCGCACGCGGCATCTGGCAATTCCTCAAAAGCAGTGCCGAAGAGTACGGCCTGGAAATCAGCAAAGATGTAGATGAACGCCTGCACGTGGAAAAAGCTACCCGCGCAGCCTGTCAAAAACTCAAAGACCTCTACCAACGCTTCGACTCCTGGATACTCGCCGCAGCCGCCTACAACATGGGCGCTTCAGCCCTGGCCGATGCCATCGAAAAACAGGGCAGCCGCTCCTTCTTCGACCTCAATCTCAATGACGAAACCTCCCGCTACATCTTTCGCATCCTCGCTTACAAAGACCTGTTCGAACGCCCCGAAGCCTTCGGCTATCGCATCAAAAAAGATGAACTGTACAAACCCCTGAACAATTACAAAGAAGTAAAAGTCAACAAAGACGTGCCCTCCTGGGCCGAATTTGTGCGCCAACACAGCAGAGGCCATAAGCAAAAACTCAGCTACCGCATGCTAAAAGTCTATAACCCCTGGCTCATCTCCTCCGGCCTGAAAGTCAAAAGCGGAAAAACCTATCGCATCAGGCTGCCGCGTTAATGCACCTCGTCAAAGGCCTCGAGCATCGTCATCACCGACAAAATATCCTCGTAAAATTCTTTAATCAGATCAAAGCTCAACACGCTGCGCCAAACAGAGGGTTCTAACAGGTCTTTCTCGCGCTTAATGGCCAACCAGGCATGGTACTCCCGACCGGATTTTTTGCCGGACGACATCTCCCTGACCGACAGATACCACTCCCTTCCGGTCTTCAAATAGTAGTTTATCAACAACTGCTGCAACTCTTCGGGAATCATCTTTCTCAAATAAACCCCACTGGTCGCATAAACCCAAAAATGCTCCCGGAAGGCCTTGTCGTGAATCCATTTTGTCATGTCCTTCGCGCCATTGGCAACAGCCCGTTGAATGCTGCGCCAAAAAAATTCATGCCGCTCACGCGGGATGATGAAAATAAATTTGCCGGTTTCTCTCAGTTTGCTTTCAGCAGAGTTTGGGGCCGTGCTTTGCTCTTCATCTGCACGCAAACCGGTGTTTGTCTCCGACTTTTCAGGCAGCACAGCCGAAGAGGCCGGAAGCAAATCTCCGGCTTTCAGCCGAACCGTCTCTTTCTGCTTTCTTTCTTCCCTTGCTTTACTCCAATCGGGCATGCCACCCTCTTTCAAAATGAGATGGAGGCAGATGCCGTGAAAAAGCACATACATGCTGTTTGAAACCAGAGAAGGCTGAGAAACCCGTACCTCAGACACCTTAAAAGGCACACTGCCCACCTCGCCCTCTATGCTGTCTTCGCTTTCGTAAATGGCTCCGGAACGAATGACAAAAAGGCCGCTTTTTTCAAAAAGCTCTCTGTCAACGAGCCCCTCTACGGTGTACCTCAGGTTCTGATAATTTACGTAATCGTCCAAAAAATCGAGGATGAGCGAGACGATGCGCGGCTTAAACTTCGGGGCATAAGCCTGGTAGCTGGAAATGGCTCCCCAGCCCACCAAAGCCGTTGGCAAAAAAAGCAGCAGGCTCATCAGATAATCGCTGCCGGCCCAAATCATCAAGGCCGTCCCCAGAGCCAACAACAAGGCCAGGGCGCCAAAAGCCAGCATCCGCCTGCGGGCACGATCCAAACGCACCAACTCCGGATAAATGGAGTGGTTGTAGAATTGCTTAAACGCCTGCGCTTTCTGCCGGCGCAATTCCCGCAAAGTTTCTTCCGATTGCGATCGCTGCATATTTTTTTGTTGGTCTTGCCCACTGCCTGCCGAGGCAGCTTCATGGCAAAAGTACGGAAATCATTACCAACCAACTATTCCCTCCGCAACCGGGTCTTTATGGCGTCTGTTTTCTCATTTTTTTGTAACTTTGCGCCCTTATGATAAAAAATCGTTTCTTTCCGCTGCTTTTGGCCCTGGTATGGACGGCAGTATCCCTTTCTTCCTGCAAAACGGAGTACGAAAAAATCCGCGAAAGCGGGGATACCGACCTGATGTACAAAAAGGCCCTGGAATACTACGACAACGAGGAGTATTACCGGGCACAAGCCCTGTTCGAGTTGGCTCTCGGCGCCTTCAGAGGCAAGCCCGAGCTGGAAGACTTGTATTTCAAATACGCCTACACCTACTACTACACGGGAGATTATCTGCTGGCCTCCTACTATTTCAAAAACTTTGCCCAGACATTCCCCGTAAGTCCAAAGAAAGAAGAGGCCGAATACATGTCGGCTTACAGCAACTACCGCCTGTCTCCTTCGTATCGCTTAGACCAGAAATACACCCTCCAGGCCATCGAAGAGTTTCAGCGCTTCATCAACAACCACCCCGACAGCGACCGCCTGCCACAGTGCAACAAGCTCATTGACGAGCTGCGCCTCAAGCTGGAGCAGAAAGCCTTCGCCAACGCCATGTTGTACTTCGACCTCAAACAATATCAGGCGGCAACCCTGTCGTTTGAAAACCTGCTCATTGACTTTCCCGACACCGACCGCGCTGAGGAGATTCGCTACCTCATCGTCAAAGCAGCTTATCTGCTGGCCATCAACAGCGTGCCCGAAAAAATCGAAGAACGCCTGCAAACGGCTCGCGGGAATGCAGCCGAGTTTCTGGAAAAATACGGCAAGAGTGCCTATGCCAACGACGTCAAGGCCTTTCAGGCCGAAATCACTCAAAAGTTAAAATCACTGCGCAATGACAGATATCAAGAAAAAAGTTCAGGGGCTGGATCCTAACATCACTGCCCGCAACGTAAAAGACCTGGCCGAAAAAGCCAACAACAACATCTACGAAGCACTGGTGGTCATCAGCAAGCGTGCCCGCCAGATATCGCAGGAGCTCAAAACCGAGTTGGCGCAAAAGCTCGAGGAGTTCACTGTTCATTCCGAAGTGATCGAAGAAATCACCGAAAACAAGGAGCAAATCGAAGTATCGCGCCTCTACGAGCGCCTGCCCAACCCGACCATCATTGCCACCAGAGAATTCCTCAAGGGCGAAATTTACTATCGCTACACCGACGGCAACGAGAACAATGAGTTCTGACAAACAGCCTGATGGCAAAAAGAGGCTCGAAAGCCTGCACGGCAAAAAGATCATACTCGGCATCACGGGCAGCATTGCTGCCTACAAAGCGGCTTTCCTGCTTCGCCTCCTAATCAAGGCAGGAGCGGAGGTACAGGTGTTGATGACCTCCGCTGCTGCCGATTTCATAGGGCCCGTTACCCTCGCTACGCTCAGCAAGCGGCCTGTGCTTTCCGACATTCAATCCGAAGCCAACTGGAACAACCACGTTGAACTCGGCCTTTGGGCAGATGCCTTCATCATCGCCCCGGCCACAGCCAACACCCTGGCTAAACTCAGCTCCGGCATCTGCGACAACCTGCTCACAGCCGTTTACCTCTCGGCCCGCTGCCCCGTTTTCGCAGCGCCGGCCATGGATGTAGATATGTGGCATCATCCCGCCACGCGCCGCAACATCCGGCAACTCCAAACGGACGGCATCCACCTGCTGCCGGTCGGCAAAGGCGAATTGGCCAGCGGCCTGGAAGGCGAGGGGCGCATGGCCGAACCGGAGGAAATACTCGACTTTCTCGCAGATTTTTTTTTCGCTCAAGGCAAACATGACCCGCCCCACTCGCCCCTAAGCGGCAAACGCCTTATGCTCACCGCCGGGCCCACCTATGAACCCTTAGACCCCGTGCGCTTTCTCGGAAACCGCTCCTCGGGAAAAATGGGCATCGCCCTGGCCGATGCACTGGCGCGCAGAGGCGCAAAGGTCCATCTCATCCTGGGGCCCTCCGCCCTGCGGCCCAAAGAAAACAAGGTGGAAGTCATCCACGTAAAAACCGCCGAAGAAATGCTGCAGGCGGCGCTGCGCCTCTTCCCGAAGGCCGATGCCGCCATCCTCGCCGCGGCCGTCGCCGACTACAAACCTGCCCGGGTCTCTCCCGAGAAAATCAAGAAAAAAGGCGAGAGCATGACCCTCCAATTAGAAAAAACACCCGACATCGCCGCCACCCTCGGCCAACAAAAGCGCCCGGGCCAGTACCTCATCGGCTTCGCCTTAGAAACCGAAAACGAAAAGGCCAACGCCCGCAGCAAACTCCAACGCAAAAACTTCGACTTCATCGTCCTCAACTCCCTGCGCGACCCGGGCGCCGGCTTCCAAACCGACACCAATAAAATCTCCATCCTCTTTCCAGGCAATAAAGCACGGGCTTATGAGTTAAAAGCCAAGGAAGAGGTGGCCGAAGACATTCTGGACACCCTCGAAGAATTGTTTCAAAACGACAAGGCGCTATGATCACTCGCATACCCATCCTCCTTACACTCTCTTTGCTCCTTTTGGCATTTGGCGAAAGCCAGGGACAAGAATTGCAGGTAGAGGTCTCCGTCGTTACCGCTCCGCAGGTACAACTCACTGACCCTCAGGTCTTCCAAAGCCTCGAGCAGGCCATCCGCGACTTCATGAACAACCAGCGCTGGACGAACGACGAGTACGAACAATTTGAGAAAATAGACCTCAGCATCGTGCTCACCATCACGGAAGACAACGGCAGCAACAGCTTCAAAGCCGAGCTGGCCCTGCAATCGCTGCGCCCCGTTTATGGCAGCACCTACAAAACCCCCATGCTCAACCAAATTGACAAAAACATCCTCTTTCAGTACGAGCAGTTTCAGCCCATAGAATTTGTAGAAAACGCCTTTACCGACAACCTCTCGGCCATTCTTTCTTTCTATGCTTATGTGGTGCTTGGCCTCGACTACGACTCCTTCTCGCCTTTTGGGGGCGAAAAATACTTCCAAAAGGCCCAGGACATCGTCAATCTCGTGCCCGAATCGCTCACTACCACTTACCTCGGCTGGCGCCCCAAAGACGGCAACCGCAACCGCTACTGGCTGGTGGAAAACCTCCTCTCGCCCAAAGTGCGCCCCTTTCGCCAGGCCTGGTACGACTATCACCGCCAGGGGCTGGATATCGCCTATAGCAATGTCGCTGCTGCCCGCGCCATAGTCATGCAGGCCCTCGAAGACATCCAAAAAGTCAATCAGGTCTATCCGCAATCCATGATCGTGCAGCTTTTTACCAATGCCAAGGCAGATGAGATCATCGAGCTTTTCAAGCCCGCGCCTGTAACAGACCGCAACAAGGTAATTCAAATCATGAGCCGTTTAGACCCTTCGCGCTCCACCAAATACAGAGTGCTCAGATAAGAGCTGCCGGCGTTTTTTATCTGCGTTAAATAAAGCTATCTTTGTCGCGGTAAAACCGCAAGCAAAACATGAATTTCTTATACCACTTTGGTCGCTACACCATGTTGATGGGCAACAGCTTTTTTGCCCGCCCCGAAAGTCTGCGCATGTACCGCAAGGAGCTGCTGCGCCAGATGAACGACATCGGCATGGGCTCGCTCTTCATCGTGTTGCTGATCTCGGTGTTTATGGGCGCTGTGGCCGCGTTGCAATTTGCCTATCAGTTGGATGGGCAGCTCGTCCCCCTGTATTACATCGGCTACATCGTGCGCGACTTTGCCCTGATTGAAGCCGCGCCCACCATCACCTGCCTCGTCTTGGCCGGAAAAATCGGCTCGAACATCGCGGCCGAGCTGGGTGGCATGCGCCAAAAAGAACACATTGACGCCATGGAAATCATGGGCGTGAATACGGCGGCCTTTCTCATCCGGCCCAAAGTGTTGGCAGCCCTGATTATGATTCCCGTGCTGGTTACCTGGGCGGTATTCGTGGCTGTGGTGGGCGGATACCTCGCCACCGTACCCTTCGGCTACCTCACGGATGTGGACTACATACGCGGCGTGCATGCCTATTTCGTGCCGTACAACGTTTTCATCATGTACGTCAAGGCCGTAACTTTCGCCTTTCTGCTCACCACCGTGCCGGCCTATCAGGGTTACTTCGTTACGGGTGGCAGCATTGAGTTGGGGCGGGCCAGTACCAATGCCGTGGTGTTTAGCGACATCCTCATTCTCTTGTTCGACTACCTGATTGCCGTGATTCTGACCTGATTCTTTGCACGGCTTTCGGACTTCAGTCAGATTTTCATCAAAAGAAAAGCAGCTTTCATCTCACAACAGCATGATTCAGGTAAAAGACATCTACAAATCCTTTGGCTCCCTCGAAGTGCTCAAGGGCATCACCCATACCTTTGAGCAGGGAAAAACCAACCTCATCATAGGCCGCTCCGGCGCGGGAAAAACCGTATTGCTGAAAATCCTGGTCGGCCTCATTCAGCCTACCAGCGGCGAGGTCTGGTACGACGACATCAACTTCCTCCAACTCGACCGCAAACAACTGCGCGAAATACGCATGAAAGTAGGCATGCTCTTCCAGGGCTCGGCCCTCTTCGACTCCATGACAGTAGAAGAAAACATCCGCTTCCCCTTAGATATGTTTACGTCCTGGAGCGACAAAGAAAAAAGCGATCGCGTCAATTACTGCCTCGAGCGCGTAGGCTTAGACCGCATCAACGATAAATTTCCCGCCGAAATCAGCGGCGGCATGCAAAAGCGCGTGGGCATCGCCCGCGCCATCGTCCTCAATCCCTCCTACCTCTTCTGCGACGAACCCAACTCCGGCCTCGACCCCAAAACCGCTCTGATGATTGACGAGCTCATCAAAGACATCACCTACGAAAACAACATCACCACCGTCATCAACACCCACGACATGAACTCCGTCATGGAAATCGGCGACAACATCGCCCTGCTCCACAAAGGAGAACTGGTCTGGACCGGCAGCAAAAACGAAGTTCTCACCAGCGACAACAAAATCCTCGAAGACTTTATCTTTGCATCCCCTTTCCTCAAGCGGTTGAGAGATGCAGCGCTGAAGTAGGCCCCTGAGGATAATGTGGAACGCTTCGCGTTCTAATGTGGACGCTTCGCGTCTAATGTGATTTTACGCTCGCTTCGCATCGCGGGAATAATGGAGAATGGAAAATGGAGAATGCTCCTCTCCGTGCGCTCTCCGTGTACCCCGTGTACCCCGTGGTGAGATTTTACAACTCCATGCTTAACGGCTCGTCCGATTTCACCGATTCTGCCGATTTCACCGATTTCACCGACTTTGAATGTCGAATGTCGATTAACGAACTCCGATTTCAGAAGGGAAACAAACGTTGAGTGCCGGGCTAAACCAAGCTATGATGTCACGCCCGTCACGCGTCACGTTCATCACGTTCATCACGTTCATCACGTTCGTTACGTTCGTCACGTCCGTCACGCTCATCGTCAGAATCACAGATTACACAGATTACGGGATTTCACGGATTTTTTACTTGTTCTTTGTTCGCCACTCGGGGGTGGTAGAGAGGAAACGGGGGGGTGCCGAACTACAAAAACCAACAAAAAACTGTTCAACGTTTGGGGATAGGCTCAGGCACCTGAAGACCTGGCATATTCAGCCAGCAAGACACGGGCTCGTTCTTTTGTCATTTTCATTATCTTTGCTTTTGGCGCAAAGATCAAACCGTTTTCCTATGTGGACAAGAGGTACTTGCTCGGACGGATACATTTTAGGCACTAAATCAGATTTATCAAGGGAGCAAGGCAATGTATTCTACATAGCACTCTTCATTCGGATAAAAAACAGACTCAATTTTCATCTTCCCAAAAATTGAATTCTCTAACTGAAGAAGACACTCAGTTTCCTTCTCATAAAAATCATAAGGCTCTGATTTTCTAAAAAATTTAAGAATCTTGTCCGCTTCGCTAATTATAAAGACATCTGCATCATCCTCTTGGTACTGCCATAAATACAGTAGTGCAAAAGACTTCTTGCCCGAATCAAAATAAAATTCTTCAACTAGCAATTTATAATAATTATCTTTAGACAAACACTCCTCAAGAGCGCTGGCAATAACATCACGAAACCTAAGTCTATACATAACATATTTTTCTAAAGTAGAAAGCACATTTCCATCGATCATAATCTTCGGCACCAACTCCTTCTGCATCAAATCTCCCAAGCCACACTTATACTTTATGTGCTCCTCTGTTTCATAATTCCATTTATCAAGATCAATAGATTTTAACGAAGCTGTCGAGCACTCTCTACAGCCAGACAAGAGAAGAACAAAAGCAAAACAAACTTCAAACAAGGCAGACATGGCAAAATCATTTAAGCATCAAAGAAATTAATCGAGAATCACCCTCTATCAAGGTTTGTCCGAGCCCGTAAGCATCCAAATAGTTGTGGGCAAGGGTTTTTTTAAAACTTTCCGGAGAGGAGTTCCCCCATGAAATTTATAGTCCCTAATCCACTTTTTCTTTGATACATCGAAGTTGCCAAGTTCTGACTTCGAAGCAGACTTAGAAGCAGCATAATCAGACTTCTGCTTTAAGCGATAATAACCTTTATACTCTGAAGGAGTAATTTCTTTGCCATAAACATTTAATCCACCATAATGAGTTCGCTCGGGCAGCCCCATATCTTTCCTGACACGATTCTCCATTTCAACTGCAAAAACTTCGTCAGCACTAATATCAGTAGCATATCCATTTTCATCTAACAAGCTGCCACGCTGAGGAGATAAAAAATGGGCAAGCTCATGCGCTAAGCTTGTTTCAATAGTTTGCTCAAGAGGTTTCCCATTTCTTCCATTCTCGGGTTCTAAGTCTGCAGAAGCCTGCTCCAAATTAAAAGATAGGATCGCATAACCCTTTTCATCAACATCATGATCATCTACACTATTGTCAACATTATTATTCGTCGAAGCAATAATCAAAGTTTTATCAGAAGCAATAGCTGCATTTACCATTTCAGCACCAGATTCTGACAAAAATGCTAAAGTTATCAAAGCATGCCACACCTTTAACTTATATTCGTCATCACCTAAAATTGCGATACTCATCCCATCCGGATCCAAAAACCGCACCGGATTATTCAAAGTATAGTTGTAGGGCGAAAAGGGCGAGTACTTCTCCGCCAAAGGATCCACAGCCCCCCATCTGCCTATGGCGGGGTCGTGCCAGCGGGCGCCATAGTCATATCCTTCGACTCCGCTGCCCTTTGACTCCGTTATCGCTCCGCTCAGGGGGCAGCTCCGCTCAGGACAGCGCCAGTCCAACCCAAAGTCTGAGTTAAACTCTTTGGTGTTGCCAAGCCGGTCGCGCAGGGCGTATTCGTTCCAGAAAGCAGTACACATGAGGTAAAGATAAGGATTTAATGGAAAATGGAGAATGGAAAATGGAGAATGAACTAACTAAAGGATCGGGGTGCTGACGAAGGAAGACCCCCGAGCCGGCCTTTTAGAATAGAAAATGGAGAGCCAATTCCACCGATTCCCCCACTTTCACCGATTTCACCGACTTTGAATGTCGAATGTCGATTAACGAACTCCGATTTCAGAAGGGAAACAAACGTTGAGTGTCGAGCTAAACCTGGCTGTGATGTCACGCCCGTCACGCGTCACGTTCGTCACGTTTGTTACGTTTGCCACGTTCCCACCAATCAACAATACCTTCTATGACTCTACCAATTACGCCAATTTATCTGACGTCGCCTATTCCAACAACTCACTAACGGAAGCATTTTTCTGAAACTTCAACTTCCAAAACCAATACGCCCCGCCCAAAGGGCCCCCTACTGCCCAGGCAGCTCCAAAATAATTTACATAGTGAACACTTATGCCCAACAGCATCTGAAAGGAAAGCAACTCTAAGGAAAATCCTCCAATGGGCATATACACAAGAGAGGGCACATTCAAAAAAATCACAGCCAAATATTTCAGCCACTTCCGTTTCACCGAGCTCTTTTTGATCAAGTAAATAACATAGAGATTAAAGGCCGGCACGCAAAGTGTCAGCAGCCCAAACAGCCAGAAAAAAGACATAGAGGGCTTAGGCTCTTTCACGTTTCGCAAACTTATAGTAATCATCTTTCCAGAAGAGTCATCAAAAATGACATCCAAAACTCCCAAGTTCCTCCCATCCGACAGTTCATAAGTAATAAGAGTTGCATGCGCAGGAAGATTTACACCATCACCCTCCTTTGCATCCATGAACGAAAGTTCAATATCACCATCAAAGTTCTTGCGAAGCACTTCACTAAGCGCCATCATTCCGTTTTTCAAATCTTCTTCCGAAGTGTTTTGGAAGGACTCACTCTCCCAAGCCATATTTGCCATTACCTCCTCATAATCTCCATCAAGCAAAAGCTCAAGCACATCTTCAGTCTTGCTCTCATAAACAGATGCTTTTGAGAAATAATCGCACGAATTTAAAAAAACAAGAGCGACAAACAACAAAAAATAAAAACCATTCCTGTTCATATCTTAAATTATTTTCCAAGTGCAAAATTTAAAGCCAGATAGTTATAGCCCCAGCTCAACAGAGCTATCGTGCCAAAAAAATACAAAACTCCTATCGCCATAAGCAACCACTTGGGGTGCTTCTTACGAAACTTTTCTATACGCGCTAAAACAGACAAATAGCGCTCTTTATAAACATATGAAAAGTACAGACACCCTCCCAAGAAAAAGAACGCACTAAACACCAACAACAAACAGAAAACTCGACCATCGTTACCCCCTTCTATTGGTCCAAACAAACCATAGCGAATTAAATAAGCTAATAAAATCAGCTTGTTTCCATACAGCAACCAAAGGACTACCATACTGGAATACTCCAAGTCTATCCCAAAAGAAAAAAGTTTCGCTCCATCATAATAAATAGAAAACAAAAAATCAGTCCAAAATTGAAAGCTTCGCCGGCAGGCACCTACAACAGTAATTCTCGAAGGAGATTGAGTCAGTGAATTAGAATGGGAATTCATCATTAAACTACTCCGCTCCTTTATCAAATGTTTTGAACCATCTCTCGCCCCCTCTTCCTTGGGACATCCCATCTCTGACGCTGAGAAAAGAGAAAAATATTCTTCTAGCTCCAACACCTCAGACTCAGACAGAGAAGCTCCAAACTCCTCACAAGAATAGCCGGAATCTATAAAAAAGGGCTTTTTCCCTCCATAGGACACCGACATAACTACCCTTTGAAAAACATGAGGACAAGGCTTGTTATTTTTTTGCACAAGTAAAAAGGGATTTCCTTTAAAACAATGGTTCATTAGTTTTTTGAGGCGAAAAAGGCCTTCTATATAAAAAAAGAAGCATAGATTTGTGTTTATGAGAACAACAACCTATGCTTCAGCCGAGAGCAGAACTCTCATCGCAAAGATACTGAATAAATTGGAAGGATTGTCCAAACCGACCAAAAAATTTTTTGAAGCGACCATCATTTTGTTTCTGTCTATGCGTGGAAGAATCAATTTTAAAAGGATGAGTCGTTATGGGAGATACTGTGAGATGACCTATCATACCCAATTTGCGAAGGGCTTTGACTTCTTATCATTCAATTCTATGCTTTGTAAAGAAGTATTCAACGGGCAGGTTATTTTAGCTTTTGACGCCTCATTTATCCCCAAAAGCGGCAAGCATACGCCTTATCTGGACAACTATTATGATGGCTGTTCAGGTAAACCCTCAAAGGGCTTAGAAATAAGCAGCTTAAGCGCTGTAAGCCTGGAGGATCATACCGACATTCATTTGCATACTGTTCAGACTCAGGATCAGGAAACCTTAGCACGCAAAGGTATGAGCCGGATAGATTATTATGCTCAAGTAGTTATTGAGATAGCCTTCAAGGTGTATGAGATATCCCGTATTCTGGTAGTAGATGGCTATTTTGCTAAGATTAGCTTCTTAGATGAAGTCTGTGAGCAAACAGAATTCACCATTATTTCTAAGGCCAGAAAAGACTTGGATGCCATGTATTTGTATAAAGGCCCTAAGAAACCAGGGAAAGGTCGCCCCAGAGTCTATGATGGCAAAATTGACTTCAAAAACATAGATAAAAGACGCTTCAAGTTGCGCTATGAAGATGAAGAAGTCAGACTTTATCAGATTGAATGCAGGGCAAAAAACCTGAAAAGGAACCTCAATCTGGTTTACGTAGAAGAATTAGAGCAGGGACAACCCACTGGCCGATATACACTGCTCTTTTCTACTGATATGGAAATGGATGCTTTCTTCATCTGGACGGCTTATAAGGCCCGCTTTCAAATAGAGTTTCTCTTTCGCAATGGGAAGCAACATCTGGGATTAACCCATTGCCAATCCAGAAACAAAAAGAAGCTTCACTACCACTTTAATATGTCGCTTACCAGCGTCAACATAGCCAAAGCAGCACACTTTCTTAGCCTTCCCAGAGAGCAACGTAAGGGCTTTTCTCTGGAAGATATTAAGATCAGATATTTCAATGAACTTATGCTGGATTTATTTTTATTCCACTTTGAGATCAACCCTAAGTTGAAAAAAAATAAACGGCCCATTGAGAGTTTCCTTAATTTTGGGCGTATTGCCGTCTAAATTTCTAATGAACCATTGCTAAACCATAGTGGTTAATTAATCGCTGCTCCCAAATTCTTGC
>JALVES010000387.1 GCA_027030635.1 Saprospiraceae bacterium
TTGTCTTTATGGATGCTGATTTGCGTGGCGGCCTATTTTGTGGAGAGTAAAGCGGCCTTTTACGCCATAGCCGGGGCTGTGGGCATGGTAATGGGCGGGGTGCAATCCATGTCGCGCTCCACTTTTTCCAAGTTGATACCTGAAGATACCGATGACAACACCTCCTTTTTCAGCTTTTACGATGTGCTGGAAAAACTGTCTATCGTGGTGGGTACTTTTGCTTTTGGTCTGGCAGAGCATTTGACGGGTGGCATTCGAAACAGCCTGCTGCCTTTGATTGCGTTTTTCATTATCGGCTTGTATTTCCTTTTGCGCACACGCATTCAATCTGCCGACGCTCCTTAGAAAAACAGTACCGTTTACCAAGAATCTGCTACTTTTCTGCGTTTTTTCGTCTAAAAGCAAAGCTGACGCTCCGGCCCAAATGGAGTTTGAAACGGGATTTCGAGGCTCTTTTTGAGTCATATTTGGCTGATTATCAGGTATTTATGCATATCTTTTCATGGCCTTTGAGCGTTAAAATTTTCGAACATTTTCCTCTTGCAGGAGATTATATAAATACGTAACTTTCGGGGAAGTTGCGACCTTTTACAAAATGTAAACCAAAAACCAGGATGGTGCGCCTATCACTTTTACCAATCATTGCTTTAAGCCTCTTGAGTAGTACCTACATTTACCTGCAAAGCTCTGCCGGAAATGATGCTATAGGCAGTTATAGCCTGATTGAAGAGCCGGGGATGGAGCTGGAGGCCAATCAGACCCGCATAGATGAGGATGGCTGGATGCACTTTATAGATGTGGACCACAATGCACTCTTGCTGTCCGTTCAAACTTTTGGCCAAAACATAGGGCAGTTGAACGACGGTCTGGAGGTTACTTCCGGGCTTTTGGGAAATTACGGTCATGCTGCCAATGACTTATCAGGGGCAGACTACATAGACAAGAGCATTTGGTTTACCATCAATCGCTATTGGCGCATTGAGAGCAGGCGCAAGATCGCTCATCCCGTGAAGGTGCGCTTTTACTATACGCGCCAGGACTTTCTGGATATTCAGCAGGGCATCAGTGGTTTGGGCTATACTTTGCTGGACCCGGAGAATATGTGGTTTTATGTATTGCAGGGAAAGAAAATACATCCTTTTACCCTTCATGCCTTAGAGAATCAGGCAGATGTGGTAATTTACAACAAGTCAAACAGTATCCGTTTCGGCACTTTTAAGGATTATTTTTATGCCGAGTTTACCATTGATGACATCAATGCTGCCGGCAGTGCCGGTATTCAGATACAGCGCCAGTCGGAAGGGCTGTCGGTAGAGGGAAAAATTTTTGACCCCTTTGGCAATCCGGTACCAGGCGTGTTTATTGATTCTCCTTTGGGCGATGCTGCGGTTTGCTCTACCGAAGGGGGGGCATACAAGCTGACTCACCTGACAGAAGGCAAAAACTACGAGATACGGCCCTTTGTGAAGTATAAACCTGATGCGGGAGTTACGGTCTTAGACCTCATTGGCCTGGATCGGCATCTGAGCAAGCAGCGAAAAATAGACAATCCCTACATTTTGTTCGCTGCCGATGCAGACCAATCCATGAATGTGGATCGGGCAGACCTCAAGTTTATGCGCTCGTTGATTCTTGGGGATGCCGTTACTTTTCCGGAGCAGAATTACTGGCGCTTTTTCCCTAAAGATTACAAATTTTCGCTGCCCGATTATCCCTTTGTGCCGCGCCCGCCTCAGGTGATTGTGCTGGAAGACCTGAAGGGCTCTGTTTCAGGCCAGGATTTTATCGGTGTAAAATGTGGAGACATCTGGAAGGAAGAGGATTTTCCCAATGAGCCGCCGTCTTATTTGGACCCCTCTTTTTCCATGGCCGACTTTCAGTCTTGCACGGGCCAGGAAATCAAGGTGGACTTGCAGGTTACGAACTTTAAGGACATCCAGGGTTTTCAGTTTACCATTTCCTGGGATCCGGAGGTGCTCGAATTTCGCAAAGTACGGGATTTTAACCTGCCGGATTTTGACGCCACCTGCGTGCGCGTTAAGGATGCGGGGGAGGGCTATATTACCTTTGCCTGGTATGCCTCTTCATCTGCGCCGGAAATACGCCCGAAAGACGGCACCAGCATTTGCAAACTTCAGTTTAGGGTGATTGGCGGCGATAATGCTTTCACCACGCTGAATTTCAAAAAGGAACCCACGCCCATACAGGTTATTCGCGGCAATTTGAGCCCTGCGAATGTGTTATTCACGCTGGGCAGCGTGCGCGTCAACAACCAGAGTCCCATATACATCAGCGCCTTGGATAAGCGCGATCCCGAATGTCATGGCGATGCCAATGGGGCCATCAAAGTGGAAGTGCTCGGAGGTTCTCCGCCTTACTATTACGAGTGGAGCACAGGCGCTACTACGGAGAAGATCGAAAATTTGCCGGAAGGCGAATATTCCGTAACCATATCCGATGGAGACAACTGCCCTTTCGTTTCCGGGCCCATCACCATAAAATCTCCTCAGATTCTCTATGTCGAGCAAAAAGACATTCGCCCGCCTTTGTGTAGCGGCAGCCAAAATGCCGCCATCTCTCTGCGGGTCAAAGGCGGTCATCCTCCTTATCGCTATGCATGGGACAACGGCTCTACCTCTTCCTGGATCGCGCAAATTGGCTCGGGTACATACCACGTAACGATTACAGACAGCAAGGGCTGTAGCATCGAGGAGGCTTTTGAAGTGCCGGAGCCGGAGAGTGTTCATATTCGCTATTCGGTAACGGATGAATCAGCCCCGGGGGCTTTGGATGGCGCGATCAAGATATTGGACGTTCCCGGCGCAGCTAAGCCGGTTCGCTATGAATGGGAAATGGGGAAGAAGGGCGAACGGATATCGCGCCTGCCGGCTGCACTTTATTTTGTCAAGGTCATAGATGCCAACAACTGCATCTATAATTTTCCCATAGGCATAAACCAGCGTGAGTTGCCTTCGGAGATGGTTATTTCTCTGCACAGGGATAAACTGCCGCCAAATCTGTGGGTTTATCTGGAGGTTTTGAATCCGGAGGAGCAGCGCGTTACTTTCAAAATGTTCGATCAAAACAGCCAATTGGTTGACCAAAGGACTTATGAGCTTTTGAAAGGCAGGGCACACATGGAATTCCGAACGCCATCACAGCCGGGCAAATATCTGATTCAGGTTTTGCCGAGCAATGGCGTGGTTCGCAGTTTGCGTTTTGATGTGGTAGCCCAATAAGGCGGCGCCTGAGCAGTCTTGTTTGCCGTAAGGGCTGCTCAGCGCTTTCCTCCTCCCAATAGTTTTATCCAGAAGAGCGGGTTGAGCAGTTTCTTGCGGGCTGAGAGGTCGTTGTACATTTCCGTCATAAATTCGATCAGGGGTCTGTTTTTGTGGATGAGGTTGGCCATCCAGATGGCGAGGCGTTTGTGGCTGAGCATTTTTTGCAGGCGATAGCTGATGCGAAATTCCGAGCCCAGCACTCTGTCCACCCGTTTGTCGTAGGCCAGCATGGTTTCGGCGGAGAAATCATTTGCCGAAAGGCAGGCGGCGGCCTGGTCGGCCGCGATGAAGCCGCTGTACATGGCATTGCCTATGCCTTCGCCGCTGAGGGGGTCTATGAGATGGCCGGCATCGCCTACCAGCATGTAATGCTCACCTGAGATGCGTTGATGCGAGGAGCCGAGGGGCAGGCCGTAGCCTTCGATTTCTCCACATCGCCTGGCCCGGGCAAAGCGCCCTTTTATGGCGGGGTGGCTGTGGATGATCTCCTCCATTTTTTTGCGCAGGCTCAGGCCTTTCTTTTTGACGAAATCGGCTCTCATACCGAGGCCCACGTTGGCGCCGCCGTCGGGCAGGGGGAAAATCCAAAAATAGCCGGGGATGATGTCTTCGAGGAAGTGCAATTCGATGAAGCCGTCGGGGTGAAAGCCGGAGACGTTTTCGTAATAGGCCCGCACGGCTGCGGCGTAGTGTTTCAACTCTTTTTTCATGCCGGCCTGCTTGCGTGCAAATTGGCTGTGGGCTCCGTTGGCGACGATGAGCAGGGGTGTTTCAGCCAGGGTGGCGCCGTTTTTGTCTTTGATGCGGTAGCCCTCCTCTATGCGCTGCATTTCGCCCACTTCCACGCCTTCCATCAGGCGGATGTTGTCGCGTCGTCTGACTTCGCTGATGAGGAAGTTGTCGAAATCCATGCGGCGGGCGACGAAGCCCGGGGCGGGTTCCGCAGCGGGGTCGTAATTTACCTTGAAGGGCAAGTCAATGACTTTTCGGTTGGGAGCGATGAAGCGAATGCCCCAGACGGGCTGCCGTGGAATTTGCGCGAAGCGCTGCATGATGGCGGGGTCCAGCCGGTTGAGCAGGGTGATGACCTTGCCGCTGAGGGCATCGCCACAGACTTTGTCTCTGGGGAAAACCTGCTTGTCTATCAATACGCTGGGAATGCCCAAATAGCTCAGTTTTAAAGCTGCCGCAGCCCCTCCCGGGCCGGCGCCTACAATGCAAATCTCCATGGATGACCATCTGTTTTGTGCCCAAAATAAAAAAAAACTCCTCGGGCGTGTGGAAAATGGGTGATTTTGTCTCTTTATGTATGGAAAGGGAAAAGAAGTTTGAGCATATGTGAACTGCATTCCGCATTAACCCCAAAAAGCGATACCACTTCCCTCCCTTTCTTAAACCCCTTGAAGCCCCCCTCGGGATAAAAGCTTTTGCTTTTATCCCATTTTATGTGAGGGGGAATCCCTTACCTGTTGTTTCCGGACAATAGTGTACTTTGGTTTTAGAGAGACTGTCCCTTCGGGGACAGTTTTTTTATGCAAGCCGATGTTTGCGCAGGAAATCCGTCTGCCGCCGGATGAGCTCAAGCGTGGGGGCGGGGAGTCGTTCACCCTCCGTCCAGGGATGGCGCCCGCCGAAGACGTGATCGGCACCTTCGATGAAGACCGGCTCGGCTGCGGGTTGACAGGCTTTGAGCTCTTTGGCAGCCTGTACGGATACCGCGGGGTCTTCGGTGCCGTGTACGATGAGCATGGGGATTTGCAGGGAGGCAGCAGCGCGGCAGCAGTCGTATTCTTCTTTGTGGGCCTGAAAATCGCGGTACAGCTCGAAATACAAAGGCATTTGCTGTTTGGTGCGGCCGTTGTAGGCGTGGATGACGCCCTCTCTTTCCCACTTTTCAATCAGCTCGGGATGTTGCCAGGAGTAGTCTAAGCGCGCTACGGAGGCCCAGGTAGCCAAAGCGCCGATGCGTTTGTCGCGGGCGGCCTGTAAGATGGCAATGCCCCCGCCCCGGCTGTGACCGCTGAGGCAAATGCGCTTGCTGTCTATGAGACCCGGAGGGAGTCCTTTTCCCTCGTAAAGCCAGTCCAGCACGACTTGCAGATCGTAGAGCTCTTTGCTGTAGGTGTTGCGACCAAAGGCGTCTAAATCGGAAAAATCCAAAGGCGTTTCGGGCGTGGTGCCGTTGTGTGAGAAGTTGAATTTGACAAAGGCAAAACCCTCGCGGGCAAAGGCCTTTCCCGTTTCGCCCCAGTGGCCCCAGTCTTTGAAACCCTTAAAGCCGTGGCAGAAAACGATGAGGGGCTTGTCTGTTTTGCCATCGTCGAGCAGGGTGTAGTCTAAGGTGAAAGGGCGCCCTTCGGCGCCTTTGAGTTGGTGTTCCCGTTGAATGAAATCGCTCATGTTGCTGTGGCTTTTTATGCAGTCCGGATAAAGTCTTACATTTGCCGGAGAGAAATTTGCGGCAAAAACCTGCAAGTTCCCAAAGGTAAATAAATGAGCCGATATGAACCAGATGTTTTCTCCCGACACTTATCGCCAACGCCGCAAAAAATTGATGCAACAGGTAGCTACAGGCCTTCTTTTGATTTATGGCAATGGCGAAAGCCCGAGGAATTTTCGGGCCAATCCCTATGCTTTTCGGCAGGACAGCAATGTGCTGTATTTTTCGGGCATTGTCCGACCGGATGTGGCCTTGCTGCTGGATCCGGCTGCGGGCAAGAGTTGGCTGTGTGGGGAGGAGTACGGGGTGGAAGACGCCATTTGGTCGGGCAGGCAGACGAGCCTGGCGGAATGGGCTGAAGCCGGTGGCCTGGACGGGGTTTTGAGCCTGTCTGAGTTGCGAGGGCATTTGGCGAAAGCCAGGGGAGAGGTTCACTATTTGCCGCCGTATCGCTGTGAGCATGTGGCGCGGCTCAGTGATTGGCTGGGCAAGAGCCGGGCGGAAATCGAGGCGGCGCCGTCGGAGCCTTTTATCCGGGCTGTGGTGGGCCAGCGTTCGTATAAAAGCGGGGAAGAAATTGAGCAGATCAAAGCGGCCGTGTCGGCGAGTATGTTTATGCACGACAGCGTGAAGGAGCGCTGTCAGCCGATGGTGTCTTCGGAAGAACAGCTCGTTGCCCTCGCGGAGTCTCTGGCCCGAAATCTGGCTGCAGGCTTGGCCTATCCCATCATACTGACTACCAACGGCCAAATCCTGCACAACCACCATTACAGTTTTGAGCCCCTTCCTTTTGAAGGGCTGTTGCTCTGCGACATGGGCGCCGAAACGGCTATGGGCTATGCGGGCGACATCACCCGCACCATTCCCGTTGCGGGGCACTTTACCGATCGGGAGAAGGACATCTTCGATTTGGTGAAAGAGGCCAAGGAGGAAGCTGTGAAGGCCTGCAAGCCGGGCGTGCCTTATCGCGAGGTGCATCTGCTGGCTTCTACGGTCATCGCCGAAGGCCTGAAAGAGCTGAAGCTGATGAAGGGCGATCCCGAAGAGGCCGTGGCTGCCGGCGCTCATGCGCTCTTTTTTCCGCACGGCCTGGGGCACATGATGGGCTTAGACGTACACGACATGGAGAGCCTGGGCGAGGATTACGTGGGCTACGACGAGCAGGTGCAGCGCAGCGAGCAGTTTGGCCTGGCCTATCTGAGGCTGGGGCGAGCTCTGGAGCCGGGCTTCGTGATTACCGTAGAGCCGGGCATTTACTTCATCCCCGAGCTCATTAGCCAATGGAAGGCAGAGAAAAAACATGGCAACTTCATCAACTATTCGGAAGTGGAAAAATACCTGGATTTTGGCGGCATTCGCATCGAAGACGATTACTTAATCACCGGGCAGGGCGCGGTGAATGTTTTGGAAGCCTGAAGGCAGTTTTTCTAAGCTCGCGATGTTATAGGTATGAATCTTTCTGCTGCAAAAAAAGCCCTCGAAGCCGGCCAGCTGGTGGCCATTCCCACCGAAACGGTGTATGGCCTGGCTGCCAATGCCCTGAATGAAGAAGCCGTGTTGGAAATATTCCGCGTCAAGAATCGTCCGGCGTTTGACCCGCTCATCGTACATGTGGCGAGCTGGGAGCAGGCCCGCAGCCTGACGCAGGGCGTGGCGCCCGAAGTGCTGGCGCAGGCAGAGCGTTTGGCGAAAGCTCATTGGCCGGGCCCATTAACTTTGCTGTTGCAAAAATCGCCGGAAATTCCGGATTTGGTTACTTCGGGCTTGCCGAGGGTGGCCTTGCGGGTGCCGGCACATCCTTTGACCCTGGAGCTTTTGCAGATGCTCGATTTTCCCCTTGCTGCGCCCTCGGCCAATCCCTTCGGCTACATCAGCCCCACGCGGACGGAGCACGTCCAAAGGCAGTTGGGCGACCGCATCGCGGGCATTTTGGACGGCGGCGCCTGCAGGGTGGGGGTGGAGTCCACCATTCTGGGATTTGAACAGGGCAGGCCCGTAATTTACCGCAAAGGCGGTTTGAGCGTAGAGGTCATCGAGACTTTGATCGGCCCTGTGGAGGTGCGCGCACAGTCCTCTTCCAAACCGGCGACGCCCGGCATGTTGAAGAGCCATTATGCGCCGCGCACGCCTCTGGTGTTGGGTGATCTGCGCGAGTTGGCGCAAAAGTACAGCGGGCAACGCGCAGGTGTTTTGGCCTTTCGGCAAATGCTGCCCGGGCTGCCGGAGAGCCGGCAGCGTCTGCTCTCGCCAAAGGGAGATTTGGCGGAAGCCGCACAACGCCTGTTCGCCGCCATGCACGAACTCGACGCCATGGGATTGGATGTCATCCTCGCCGAGCTGCTCCCGGAAGAAGGCCTCGGCAGAGCGGTGAATGATCGTTTGAGGAGAGCAAGTGTGTGAATTTTTTGGTTTAGTGTTTAGCGTTTAGCGTTTAGCGTTGGAGCGGTTTTGACACAAATACATTGTTCATTCAACCATCAAAACATGAAACATTTATCTTTCCTTTTTGTCTTTTGTCTGTTGTTGCCTGCGCGCTTTTTGCAGGCTCAGGAAATACAGGACCTGATGGCCGACCCCGTGGCCCGGAGTTTGTACGAGTTGCCCGATGTGATTTTTACGAAAATTAAAAAGAACGGAGACTATCCGGGTGAGGTATATGAATTGCGCATCAGGCAGCCCATTGATCACGAAGATGAGAGCAAGGGATATTTTTATCAACGCGCTTTTTTGACGCATGTGGATTTTGAGGCTCCCATGGTGATCTGCACGGAGGGCTACATGCGTCCGTCCAATCGCATGTATGAGTTGACGCTGGCTCTCGAGGCCAATCAGGTGGATGTGGAGCACCGCTATTTTGGAGCGTCTAAGCCCCATCACGCAGAGCCCGAAACCAAAGAATATTGGAAATACCTGACTTTAGAGCAGCAGACAGCAGATTTGCACCACATCCGCGAAGTATTGGGGCAAATCTATCGGGGCGACTGGATCAGCACCGGCATCAGCAAGGGAGGGCAGACGACTATTTTCTACCGCTACTTTTACCCCGATGACGTAACGGCCTCGGTGCCCTATGTCGCTCCGCTCAACCTCAGTGAAGAAGACCCCCGTATTTACGCCTTCTTCGACACCATGGGCTCGGATGAATGCCGGCAAAAGATCTATGCCTATCAGAAGTACATGCTCAAACACCGCGATGAAGTACTGAAACGCCTGAAGTGGTACGCCAAAGGCGGCGGCAATGAATTTACGTATTTGACCTTAGAGCAGGCATTTGAGTATGCCGTACTGGAGTATCCTTTTTCTCTCTGGCAAATGGGCTTTGGCTGTGAGGCCGTACCCGGGCTGAAGAAGACATCCATAGATGACTTGACGGCCCACCTCATGGAAGTGGCCGACCTTTCCTTCTGGGACGACGAGCATCTGCGTTTGTTTGGCCCCCACTATTATCAGGCTGCCACGCAAATGGGTTATTACGGCTATGAGACCGAGGATTTCAAGGGCTTGCTCAAGGCCCTGCCCATGCATCCGCATCCGAATGCGGCTTTTGTGCCTTACAAGTTAGATGTGCCTCACGACTACAGCCTGCCCAACAAGGTTTACAAATGGCTGCAGGAAAACGGCAATCGCTTCATCTACATCTACGGCGAGATAGACACCTGGTCGGCTACGGGCGTACCGCCTTCCGACAAAGTGGATGCCCTGTGGATTACGGTCAAGGGGGCCGATCACGGCCGGGCTCGCATTCGCAACATGAGCCCGGAGCAGCGCGAAAAGGTGTTTGGTGCGTTGCGGCGTTGGATGGAGGAGTAGTTTTTTTAGCCCGGCACGTGGGTGTCGGGCTTTGGTTGCGCGGTATGGGGCGACTTTTTAAGCAAGCCCCATCTACGCCAAGCTCTGATAAGCCACTAAACTGACTAACCAGGCCAGGCCTGTCATAAAGAAAAACTGCAGGGCCGGCCATTTCCAACTGCCCGTTTCTCTGCGGACGACGGCCAGCGTGCTCATGCATTGCATGGCGAGGACGTAGAAGAGGAGGAGTGAGACGGCTGTTGCCAGGCTATAGGTGGGTTGTCCTGTATCGTGGTTGATGTCTTGGGCCATGCGTTCTTTGAGGCGCATGGGCTCGGCATCGCTGCCGATGCTGTAGATGGTGGACATGGTGCTGACGAACACCTCGCGGGCGGCGAAGGAAGTGATGAGGGCGATGCCGATTTTCCAATCGTAGCCGAGGGGTTTGATGAGGGGCTCCATGCTTTTGCCAAGCAGGCCGGCATAGGAGGCTTCAATTTCTTTGGCGGCGATGAGGTTTTGGGTGCTTTGCTCGTCCAATTGCCGGCTTTGGGCCTGTTCGAGGGCTGCCTGGCGGGCTTGTTCCAGGGCGCCCGGCGGGCCGTAGCTGGCCAGTCCCCAGAGCAGGATGGAAATCATCAAAATGATTTTGCCCGCATTAAAGACAAAGGCGCTTACTTTTTGGCGCACGTGATAGAGAATGTTGCGAAAAATGGGCAGCCGGTATTCGGGCAGCTCGATGATGAGCATGGCCGTTTCTTTGGCTTTCAGGATGTGTTTCAGGACGTAGGCCGAGCCGAGGGCTGCGAAAATGCCAATGAGATACAGCCCCATAAAAGCCAGCCCCTGCCGGTCAAAAATCCACCATACTTTTTTGGGTGGCACCACGAAGGCGATGAGCACCGTATAGACCGGTATGCGTGCCGAGCAACTGATGAAGGGAGTAACGAGTATGGTGATGAGGCGCTCTTTCCAGTTGGAGATGGTGCGCGTGCTCATGATGGCAGGGATGGCACAGGCCCCGCCCGATATCAGCGCCACGATGCTGCGCCCGCTGAGGCCGAAGCGCTGCATCAGCCCGTCGAAGAGATAAACCACTCTGGCCAGATAGCCGACTTCTTCCAGTATGCCGATGAGGAAAAACAGAATGGCAATTTGCGGTACGAAAATGATGATGCCTCCCAGGCCTGCGACGATGCCATTGATGAGCAGGTCTGTGAGGGCATTTTCCGGAAGGGTACGTGCCAAATAATCGCTGAGGTTGGTGAAGCCGCTGTCTATCCAATCCATGGGATAGGAGGCCCAGGAGAAAATGGCCTGGAAGACGAAGAGCATGATGACAAAAAAGATGAGCGGGCCCCACCAGCGGTGTGTCAGGATGTTGTCGAGGGTGGAGGTCAGGAGGTTTTCAGTTCCGGCTTTCGCCAAATGTTTTCGCACCAGGGGCGTGAGTTGCCTGAAGCGCGTCATGGTCTCCTCGACCTGTGCCCGCAGCTCGTCAAATTCTTCTCTTTCGACGATATCAGCGATTTTTTGTCTTTGTTCTTTGCTGAGGTGGGGCAGGGAATCGTAGTGGTGAGCGATGAGCAGGGCCTGGTAGTCGCTTTGCAACCCGGGCAGCAGCTCGCGGATGGCTTTGCTGATGCGTTTTTCCTGGGAAGTTTGGTGGTAAAAGAGTTTGCTGCGCTGCGGCTTGAAGCATTCCTTATCTGCCGAGGGAGGGAAGCAGGCGTCTATGACATTTTTGAGGCGTTCTTTGAGCTTTTCGATATGATGCCCTGTGCGGCCGCTGATGAGCACTACGGGTGTTTCCAATTCTTTTTCGAGTTGTTCGCGCTTGACCTGTATGCCGCGTTTGGCTGCGAGATCGGCCATGTTGAGCGCCAGCACCATGGGTATGCCGAGGTCTTGTATCTGGCTGAAAAGCAGCAGGTGTTTTTCCAGCTGCGTGAGATCGGCAATGTAGATGATGGCATCGGGGAAGTCGCGCTCTTTGGGGTTGGTGAAAGTGCGCAGCACGATGCGCTCTTCCTGGGAAGTGGGATAGAGGCTGTAGGTGCCGGGAAAGTCTGTCAGGACGATTTTGAGCTCGGAAGAGAGGTAGAAGCTGCCGGTTTTTTTGTCAACGGTTACCCCCGGGAAATTGCCTGTTTTTTGGCGTAAGCCTGTCAGATAATTAAATACGGAAGATTTTCCGCAGTTTGGATTGCCGAGCAGGCCGACTTTGAAGGTGCGGACTTTAGATCTGGTTTTCTTTACTTCAGCACGATGCATGCAGCCTCTTTTTTGCGAATGGCAAAGCGGTTGTCGCCGACTTTGACGTAAAAGGTTTTTCCCCGGGCCGTTTTGCGCAAAATTTTAATGGGGTAACCGGGGAGTATGCCCATAGACAGCAGCTTGGCGCCCACGCGGGGGTCGGTGAAGTAGCTGATGATGGCCGGTTCTTCTTCCCGTATTTCTGTCAGTGCGCGCATGATGGTTTCATTTGGCGAGTTGGAGCCCGGCGTAAATGCCGCCCAGGCCTACCAAAATGCTCAGGACGATGTTGAGCATGGCATGTACGGGATGCCCCACCTGAAAAAGGCGAAAATTCTCTGCCGAAAAAGTGGAGAAGGTGCTAAAGCCTCCGCAAAAGCCCGACATCATGAGCCATTTGCCTTCTTCAGAGATGCTGCCCTTTAAACTCAGGCCTGCCAAAAAACCTAACAACACGCAGCTCAATAAGTTGGCCAAAAAGGTAGCTACCGGAAATACCCACAGATAGCGGTTCAGCCAATAGGCCAGGCCATAGCGCGTTATGCTGCCCAGGCCTCCGCCGACAAAAACCCAGATAAAAGAATTCACCGTTTTCGAAAATTTTCAGTCATGGATGCGTTTTGCCCTCCTGTGCAGGAAAGCGAGAAATCCGGACAAAAGTACGGCGATTGCGAGGATCAGCAAAATTAAAGGGCCGGATTGCAATTTTTGGAAGTAATAACACAGGGCAATGATGCCGATGTTGGAAAGGATTAAGACAGCCGTAGCCTGGATGTGATTGAGTCCGAGGTCCAGCAAGAGGTGATGCAGGTGGGTGCGATCGGCTTGCAGGGGAGATTTTCCCCTCAAAATCCGCAGTACGAAAACGCGCAGGGTGTCGAACAGGGGCAAAATGAGCAAGCCTACAGCTACGGCAGGTGCAGGGGCTATGTGCAGGGGGTTGCCTTTCGGCAAAGTTTCATTCCACTCCAGAAAACGGATGAGCAATACGGCCGAAACCAGGCCCGACAACATGGAGCCGGTATCACCCATAAATATCCTGGACCGAAAGTTATAGGCCAAAAATCCCAGCGTAGCTCCTGCCAGAGCAAAGGCCAGTAAAAACTCTATCTCAGCGCCTGCGAGGTAAAGCCAGAGGCCTATACTTATTGAAAAGAGCATGGCCACACTGCCTGCCAGGCCATTGATGCCATCAATCAAATTAAAGGCGTTGATGAGCAAAATGATGGTGAAAATGCTAAAGGCATAAGAGGCCCAAAGCGGAATCTCCTCTATGCCTAAAACGCCGTGAAAACTTTTGAAAAACACATTCCCCTTGAAGACTACAATAGTAGCAGCCAACAGTTGCCCCAGCAGTTTCTTGCCGGGCAAAATGGCCTTGATGTCGTCTCGCACGCCTACCAAAAAGAGGATGAGAAAAGCCGACAGCAAAGCCTGAAAGTGGCTGAAAAACTGGTTGGGAGTCCAGAGAAGCAGGGCAAAAGTCAGGCCTGAAAAAATGGCAATGCCACCCAGGCGAGGGGTTTCCTCTTCGTGTGCATCCCGGGCTTCGGGAGGCTTGTACAGCCCCTTGTAGTGAGCCACTTTGATGATGTGCGGAATCAGCAGGTAGCTGAGTGCAAAGGCCGTGATAAACAACGGCAAAATGTGGTAGATGATCATTTTTTTTTTGGGGTCTAAGGGGGCGTTTTGAGCTTCACCTCTTTTTGCAGGAGGTTTCCCTTACTTATTCTTCGAGTTCTTTTACCATCTCTTCTATGTCCTGGCCGATTTCTTCGAGCAGGGGGGCGACATCATCTTTGAGCGTTTCTTTGAGTTCTTCCGAGCCTCCTTTGAGCTTTTCGAGCTGCTCTTTGAGCTTGCCTTTGAGTTTTTTTCCTCCGCCGCGGCGATAAGCGTAAGTAATGATCTGAGTTGCGACATGGGTGTGCTCGCCTATTGTGAGCTCCTCATCCCATTCATCGTAGCAATTTTCGATCAGATTCTCAAACTCGGTATCGTATTTTTCCCAGCGCTTGTCGTCTGTGGGGAAATCGAGTTTGCCGGCTTGTTCTACTAAATGGTCTATCTTTTCGATAAAGGCCTCCTTGTCGCGTCCGCAGGCAGGGCCGCTGCAGCCTGAGTTTGTGAGTAGCAAAATGAGTGAAAAGACCGTGAACAAAAACGGGCTTGGGAGCTGGAGTGCAGTAAATGTATTCTTCATGGCAAATCCTTTGTGGCAAAAAACGCTTTTTTTCTCGAATTGAGTGTATTTTCGCAAAAATTCCTGAATGAAGGTCATGTCTAAAACAAAGCGCCCTATGATGTCAAAGGTTTTAAAGGTTACTGTCTTATTTGTGTTTGCTCTGTCGTTGCCGGCTTGCCAGGATGATAAAGCGGAGATGAATGCGGAGAATTCACAGCAGCAGCTCGCGGCAGATCCCGCGCTGGAGCAGCTCTCTGCCCGGATTGAATCCGAGCCGGAAAATGCCGGGGCTTATGCCGAGCGGGGCCGCTATTACTACGAGCGGGAAGCTTATGACCAGGCGCTGACGGACGTGAACAAGGCCTTGGAGATAGATTCCACTAATGTAAACTACCTTCACCTTCTGGCCGACATTTATCTGGACTACTACCAGTCTCAAAAGGCTCTGAATACCATGCTCTACGCGGCTTCGCTCTATCCGGAGCGCATTCCCACTTTGCTGAAGTTATCGGAATTTCAACTCATCCTCAAACAGCACGAAGATGCCCTGAAGACCGCAGGCCGCATTTTGTCTTTGGACCCCGAAAATGCCGAGGGCTATTTCATGCTGGGCACCATCTATCTGGACCAGGGCGAAAAGGAGAAAGCCAAACAGGCTTACTTTAAGGCTGTCAACTACGACTCCAAGCTGATGGACGGCTGGCTGCAACTGGCCGATCTTTGGAAGGAAGACGACCCTCAGCAGGCCCTGCGCTATTACGATAACGCTTTGCGCATAGAGCCCGAGAACATCTTTGTGTTGCATCAAAAGGCCTATCTGCTCTCCAACTACTTGGATGATTTGGAAGGGGCCCAGGAAATCTATCGCCAAATCATTCTGCTCAAGCCTCAGTACAGCGATGCTTATTACAACTCGGGCCTGCTGTACCTCGACATGGATTCCATCTCACAGGCGCAAAAGCAGTTTAACCGTGCTGTGGAGACGGATCCGACTTTCGTCAAAGCCTATTACTTTCGGGGCGTGGCTGAAGAGCTGAGCGGGCAACCGGCCCGGGCCAAGGCCGATTACGAGCAGGCCCTGCGGTTGGACCCCGATTATGAGAAGGCACGGGAAGCCCTGGAAAGGTTGGGGGGGAGTAATTAAAATTCCTCGCGCTCTTCATCTCCGAAGATGTCTTCGGACTCGGGATTGTCGTAGATTTCGGGATCGTCTGTGGTGGTGTTTTGCTCGTATTTAGAGCAGTCCATTTCGATGCCGAGGGGGCCGGGGGGGATGTAGAACCGGGCTTTGTAGTCGTAGCCGGAGTCTTCGTCCTTTTCGAGGCTTTTGATCAGTTCGCGGAAGAAGGGTTTGGCCATGCGGGCGCCCTGGCCGTAGGTGATGCTTCGGAAGCGTATCCAGCGGTCTTCGCCGCCTACCCAGGTGCCCACGACGAGGGTGGGGGTGATACCCATGAACCAGCCGTCCACATAGTCGTTGGTGGTGCCGGTTTTTCCGCCGGCTTCGCTTTTGAGGTCGTAGAGGTTGGCGGCGTATTTGAGCATTTCGACCATGACGTAGTTGGTCTTTTCGTCTAAGGCGGGGCGTTCGTAAGACTCGCTTTCATAGATGGTGTGGCCGTTGCGGTCTTCGATGCGCAGCAGGTAAACGGGCTTGTTATAGACTCCGTTGTTGGCGAAGGTGGTATAGGCGCCGCTCATTTCATAGACGGACAGGTCGGTAGCTCCGAGGCAGATGGAGGGCGTGCGGGGCACGACATAGCGCCCGTTGGGGTATTTGGCCTCTACATCTATGCCCATGTTGCGAATGATTTCCAGCACGGGGTCCACGCTGCCGAGTTGCTTCATGAGGAAGACGGAGACGGTGTTTTTGGATTTGCGCAGGGCGTCTTTGAGGGTGAGCAGTTCGCCGCTGTATTCGCCGCTGGCATTTTGGGGGGTCCACTCTTCGGTGAGGTAGAAGCTTCCCTCTCCGGGCAGGATGGTTTGTGGTTGGTCATAGACCTGGAAGCAGGGGGAAAATCCCATTTGCCCGATGGCGGTGGCATAGATGAAGGGCTTAAAGGTAGAGCCTACCTGCCGGCGGGAGCGGATGTGGTCGTACTTAAAGAATTCGTAGTTGATGCCGCCGATCCAGCCTTTGACGTGGCCGGTGGCGGGGTCCACGGCGAGGGAGCCTATTTGGAGGAAGTTGTGGTGGTATTTGAGGGAGTCCAGCGGACTCATTACGGTGTCTTTTTTGTGTTCTTCGTTTTCGTAGGTGAAGACGGTCATTTCCACCGGTTTGTTGAAGACTTCCTCGGCGGTTTTTTGCAGTTCTTCCCAGGCTTTGCGCAGCTCGGGCCAGCCTTGGTGCCGGAGGGCGCGGCGGTAGTTGTCGGCCATGTTTTCAGAGATGGTTCCGGCCTTTTGCATTTCCGTAAGGCGCTTGGGGTCTTTTTCGATGCTGATCAGGCGTTGGATGTCCACGTCGCGCAGGCGCAGTTTGGGGATGTCCTTTTGTAAGGCCTTTTTGTATTTGCCGATAAGGCCGGCACTCAAAGAGCGGTACCTTTCCGACTCCCAAACCATTCTCCGGAGTTTTTGCTTGCGGGTGCGCATTTCGGCAGGAGTGGTTTCGGAGGTTTTGTACTTCCAGGGGTCCATGCCTTTCCAGTGGCGGTCGAAGATTTTTTGGAGCTTCTTCATGTGCTTCTGCAGGGTCTCCTCCATGTGGCGTTGCACGACGGGGTCTATGGTGGTGTATATTTTGAGTCCGTCGCGATAGAGGTCATAGGCCGTGCCATCGGGCTTGAGGTAGTCTTCCTGGCGAAGGATGCGCTGAATTTCCTTGCTGAGCTCGCCCCGGAAGTAGGGAGCCAGGCCTTCGTTATGCATGTTGTAGGCCCGTTTTCTGACTTTGATGGGCAGGGCTTGCAGGGAGTCTTTTTCTTCTTTGGTGAGGTAGCCGCCTCGGTACATCTGGTAGAGCACCACATTGCGGCGCTGCAGGGCCTGCTCGTGGCTTTCGGGGCGCATGGGGTTATATATCCAGGGGTTTTTCAACATGCCAACGAGCATGGCGGCTTCTTCGATCTTGAGGGAGTCGGGCTCTTTGCCAAAGTAGTTTTCGGCTGCAGCCTTGATGCCATCGCTTTCGTACAGAAAGTCGAATTTATTGAGGTACATGGCGATGATCTCCTCCTTGGTGTATTTGCGCTCGAGGCGGGTGGCGATGATCCACTCTTTGAGTTTTTGCAGGGCGCGTTGCCGCAAATTTTTGGCGTGTTTGTCTGTAAAAAACAGCTTGGCCAACTGCTGGGAAATGGTACTGCCCCCGCCCGAGCTGCGCTGTTGCAGGATGACGGTTTTGAAGAAAACCCTTCCAAGCGCTTTGAAATCTATGCCGGAGTGCTTGTAGTAGCGTGCATCTTCCGTAGCGATGAGGGCATGTACCAGATGTGGAGAGAGGTCTTCGTATTTGACGCGCACGCGGTTTTCGATGAAGTAGCGCCCCAGCACGCTGCCATCGGCGGCATAGACCTCAGAGGCCAGTTCGCTGCGCGGGTCTTCCAACTCGCGGGTGTTGGGCAGGTCCGAAAAAGACAAGCCCACAAAGAGCAGGATGAGCGCAAGCACGCCTGCACCAAAAGCATACCAAAGGTATTTGATGATTTTCCGGTATAAAGGCTGGCGTATCTGCTGGATTTCTTTGCGCGTCATCATTTTTGGGCGTGTTGCTTTTCTGCTTTTGGAAGTAGCAAAGATAGGATTTTTTGAGGGAATGGAGAATGACCTCTCCGTGCCCCTCTCCGTGTACTCCGTGAACTCCGTGGTGAGTTTACTGCTTCGCCTTTGATTTCAGCCCGCCAATCAGTACCGCGTGCTTTAGCGCGCGCCGTAACCAATCTCACGCGATGCAAAGCGAGCGTAAAACCACATTAGACGCGCAGCGTCCACATCAGAACGCGTAGCGTTCCACATCAGAACGCGTAGCGTTCCACATCAGAACGCGCAGCGTTCCACATCAGAACGCGTAGCGTTCCACATCAGAACGCGTAGCGTTCCACATCAGAACGCGCAGCGTTCCACATTCAAAACATCTCCACCTCAGCAAAGTGAAAACTTCCTTCCCGTGCGGCATTCTCATCGGAATCGGCTCCGTGGATGGCGTTTTCGCCTATGCTGGTGCCGTAGAGGGCGCGCACGGTGCCGGGTTCGGCCTCGGCGGGGTTGGTGGCTCCGATGAGTTTGCGGAAGTCTTCGACGGCATTTTCCTTTTCGAGTATGGCGGCGATGATGGCGCCTGAGGACATGTATTCTACCAGCTCGCCGTAGAAGGGGCGTTCTTTGTGTACAGCGTAAAACTCGCCGGCCTTTTCGGGGCTGAGTTTGGTGAGCTTCATGGCGACGATGCGGAAGCCGGCTTCTTCAATCATCTTCAAAATGGCACCCGAGTTGCCTGCTTTGACGGCATCGGGTTTGATCATGGTAAAGGTGCGAGTTCCTGACATGGGAAAGTGAGTTTTTTAATGTTTAGTAATCCCCTTCTGCGGGGTGTTTTTCTTTGAATTCTTGGGGCTGTTACAGCCTCAAAAGGCGGGTGCAAAGGTATGCTTTTTTCGCAATTTAGGCTCAATCTAAAAGTTTAAACCGGTTCAATTTAATACCCCATTTTCCAAAGGAGGCGGGAGGGCGCCCTGAGCGAAAGTCGAAGGGCGCCCCTTTAGGGATCGGGGGAGCGGGAAGCTTTGTCCGCTCTTATTGGAAATTTCCCTCAAAAAACCTTACCGAGCCATTCATAAAAAAATCCTACCTTTGCTGCCTGCTAACGAAAAGATGGAAAACTTAAAAGAACTCCGGCAATATCTCGATATCCCCCGCGACATTACCATAGTCGTACATCGCAATCCCGATGGAGACGCCATTGGCTCGGCTTTGGGGCTGTATCACGTGCTCAACCAGATGGGACATACGCTGCGTCTGCTGGCTCCTTCGGAGTATCCTCCCGTACTTGGCTGGATGCCCGCTGTGGAGGAATTCATCATTTACGATCTCAGGCAGCAAGAGGCTATGGACGCGCTGAAACGCGCCGAGCTGATTTTTGCTTTGGACTTCAATGCTCTGGATCGCATTGACAAAATGGGGGAGTACCTGAATACCTCTGAACAGACCATCGTGATGATTGATCATCACTTAGACCCGGAGCCCTACGCCAGCCTGCAAATTTCTGATCAGACGGCCAGTTCTACCTGCGAAGTGCTCTATCTGGCCCTGGAGCAGATGGGCATGATGAGCTATGTGAATAAGACCGTGGCAACCTGCCTTTATACCGGCATATTGACCGATACGGGTGCTTTTGCCTTTAGCCTTTCTTCGCGCTTGTTCCGCATAGCGGGCGAGTTGCTGGACCTGGGCGTGGACAACAATCTGCTGCAGGACCTGCTCTTCAATCAACTGCCCGAAAAGCACCTGCGCATCCTGGGCTATTGCCTGTATGAGCGCATGGAAATTTTGCCCGAGTACCACACCGGCATCATTACCCTCAGCAAAAAAGATTACGAGCGCTTTAAAATCCAGCGTGGAGATACGGAGGGCATTGTCAATTATTTACTCAAGATCAAAGGCATCAAACTGGCGGCTTTCATTCACGAACAGCCAACCATCACCAAATTGTCCTTGCGCTCTAAAGGCGATTTTTCGGTCAAAGAAATTGCCCAAAAGTATTTCAAAGGAGGCGGCCATAAAAATGCCGCCGGCGGGCATTCCTACAAAGGCCTGGAAGCTACCGTGAAAAAGTTTAAGTCCGTTTTGGACGAATACAAAGACCAATTGGCCGACCCCGTGCCGGTTCAAATCTGATTTCGCCCTTCGGGGCAAAGCGGTCATTCATTTAACCAATTACTCAAGCAATGAAGCAGTTTATTTTTCTTCTCCTTACAGCAGCCTTTCTTTTTGAGGCCTGTAATGGAGTTCAAAGCAGTAGTGAAACGGAAAGCGGTTTTCGCTACATTCACCACAAAAAAAATAAAGGCACCAAGCCTCAGCCGGGTGACTATGTTTATTACAAGGTAACCATTTTTGCCGATGACTCCCTGGTCTATGACAGTCGCAATGAATCTCGGGCTCCGCGGGTAGTCATGCCTGAAGCAGAGCAGTTGAAAACCAATCCCTCGCCGGTGATTGACGTGCTCTACCTCATGGCTGCCGGAGACAGCCTCACGCTCTTCTATCCTTTAGACTCCATGCCTCAGCGCCCTCCGGGCTATGAAGAAAAGGAGATGATTCGCTATGAGATAGTGATGGATTCCATTCAGACTGCCGATCAATTTAAAGCTCAGCAGGCAGCAGAAATGGCGAAACTCAACAAAATCTTCGTCGAGAAAAACCAGATGCTGACCGAGACCCTTGAAGCATATAAAGCAGGCACACTGGGTACACAGCTTCAGAAAACGGAGTCGGGCTTGGAGTATGTCGTACTCGAAGAGGGCAATGGCCCCAAACCTCAGTCCGGGCAAATGGTTACCGTAGAATACATCGGTGTCTTGAAAGAAGATGGAAAGAAATTTGACGAGTCCATTACCAGAGTTCCTCCCTTCTCCTTTGCCGTTGGCAAAGGCCAGGTGATCCCCGGCTGGGATGAAGGCATAGAACTCTTGAGCCAGGGCTCTGAAGCCGTGCTCTTCATCCCCTATCAACTGGCTTATGGAGAAGCCGGCTCGCCTCCGGTAATACCGGAAAAGGCCGATCTGGTCTTTTATGTGGAACTCACCGATGTTCAATAAAAAAGAAAAAGAGCGCCATTTGGCGCTCTTTTTTTGTATAAAATCAGCACAATTTTATAAAAAACTTGCTTCCCTCCGGAAAAAGATTTAATTTTGAAATAAAATCAGATTCTTATGGATAGAAGGCAACTATTTACTACGCTTTTGGAGGGAAAAGCGGCTGCCCGGGAGGTAGGCCAAAGCCTGGAAATCCTATCGGAAAAGCCAACTCCTCCTTCTTCCGGCTTAGACCCTTATACGGGGCCTTGGACTTTTGACGAAGCTGCTCACCTGCTGCGTCGCGCTATGTTTGGCCCGACCAAAGAGCAAATTCAGCAAGCTGCAGACATGGGCATGGATGCTGCTGTAGCCCAATTGCTGGCCGATACACCTATGCCGGATTTGCCCGTCAACGTTTTTTATGAAGAGGATGAGTTCGTGCCCATAGGGGAGAGCTGGGTGTATGCCCCCTGCCCCAATTTCAGCATTTACAACTATCGCCGCCAGATTCTGCAGAGCTGGATGCTGGATCAGATCTTTAGTGAGGGCATTTCCGCCCGCGAGAAGATGAGCCTTTTCTGGCACAACCACTTTGCCGTCGAAATGCTGGTCGTGGCCAATGCCACTTTCATGCTCTTTTACTACAACACCCTGCGGGAAAATGCCTTTGGCAATTTCCGGGAGCTGACCAAAAAAATAACGGTTGATCCGGCCATGCTTCGCTATCTCAATGGCAATCAAAGCACTAAGAATGCTCCCAATGAGAACTATGCACGCGAGTTGCTGGAACTCTTTACCGTTGGTAAAGGCGAACTCATCGGGCCGGGCGATTACTCCAATTATACCGAAGAGGATATCCGCCAAATTGCCCGCGTACTCACCGGCTGGCGAGACCGGGGCTATCGCACAAGCGACCCCACCGTAATGGTCGAGTCTTATTACCAGGCCAACCGGCACGATACGGGCACCAAACAGTTGTCGTATCACTTTGACCACGCCGTCATCTCTAATGCCGAAGAGGATGAATACAAAATTCTCATTGATATCATCTTCCAAAAAGACACGGCAGCCCGTTTCATCGCCAGAAAATTGTATCGCTGGTTTATCTATTACGACATAGACGAAACCATCGAAAATGAGGTGATCGCACCGCTGGCGCAGATCATCTATCAAAACGATTATGAAATTAAACCGGCCTTAGAAGCGCTCTTCAAGAGCGAGCATTTTTACGATATTTATAGCCGCGGCAGCCTGATCAAAAATCCGGTGGATTTTGTGTTTAGCATCATCAAGCCCCTTCAGGTTCAGGTGCCTGATGATCCCCTGGAGCGTCATGTGGCCTTTTTCTTTTTGCGCGGCGTGCTTCAACTGATGCAAATGGAAATCCTGTATCCGCCTTCTGTGGCAGGTTGGCAGGCCTATTACCAGGCCCCGGGCTTCCATCGCCTGTGGACCAACTCCGTAACGCTTCCTCTGCGAAACAACTATGCCGATGCTGTCAGTTTTGCCATGGATAGTTGGAGCATGTTGGGCTTTATCTCCACCTTTGAAAATCCGGTGGACATCAACGCGCTTATCTCGGAGTTGGTGTCTATATTCCTGCCCCGAGGCCTGACGGAGTTCCAACGCGATTACCTCAAGCAGTTTGTATTGCAGGGCCTGCCCGATTTCGAATGGACCGATGAGTACGGCATGTACCTCGCCGATCCGGGCAATGAGGAGTTAGCCAATGCCCTTGAAGCCAAGTTGCGCTCTATGCTGTCTAAGCTCTTTGCTCTGGCAGAGTTTCAGGTTTGTTGACATTTGCCGAAAGGCTGAATTTGCCGAAAGGCGAACGAAAAAAAACAATCATGAAAAGAAGAAATTTCCTAAAATCTGCAGCGACCCTTGCCGGTATGCCTTTGCTCTTGCGCGGTGTCGGGGTTTCGCCTTTTAATAAAAGCTCGTTGATGCGCTTTATCAATCCGGAGAGCGATCGCGTTTTGGTGATTATCCAACTCAATGGAGGCAACGATGGCCTGAACATGGTGTTGCCTCTGGACCAATACGACAAATTGGCGGTTTTGCGCCCGGATTTGCTTATCCCCGAGGCCGAAGCACTCAGCCTCACCGATTCGCTTGCTTTTCATCCTGCACTGACCGGTATGAAAGAAGTATATGATAAGGGAAAGATGACCCTCATCCAAAACGTCGGTTACCCCAATCAAAATCGTTCGCACTTTCGCTCTACGGACATCTGGACGTCTGCTTCGCCGGCCAGTGAGCAGTGGCTTTCGGGCTGGCTGGGGCGCTATCTGGATTTAGACCACAGCGAATATCCTGCCGGTTATCCCAATGCAGACAATCCTCATCCCTTTGCCATTACGATGGGCCCGGTCGTCTCTCAAACCTGCCAGGGTGCCATTGCCAATTACAGCCTGGCCGTAACCGATCCGACTGCGCTCGGCCAGTTGCCCGAAGGGGCAGAGGATGTCTTGCCTCCCCACCAGCCTTATGGCTATGAGGTGTATTTCCTTCGCCAGGCCATAGCCCAGACGAACGCCTATTCCGAAGTCTTGCTCGATCTGGCCAATGCCGGCAGCAACCAGGTGGAATATCCGGATACCAATCTCGGCGATCAACTGCGCAACATCGCGCTTTTGATCTCCGGAGGCTCCAAAACAAAAATCTATGTAGCCTCCGAAGGCGGAT
>JALVES010000388.1 GCA_027030635.1 Saprospiraceae bacterium
TCCGAAACGGATTCGGAGGTGAAGAGGTAAGGCATGTTGTGTGTTCTTTTATGGTGCTTCAAAAATTTCGGGGGCAAAAATAGATATATTTATTAGAATGGTTGCTGTCGAAATTTGTGTAAAAGAATGTGGGTTTGTTTGGTGAGTGGGTAAGTAGGTTCTATTGGCATTGCCATTTCAGGGCTCCTTAAAAACTCAAGTTCCCCCATAGAACGAAGCAAAAGCGGTTTTCAAATCACAGTCTTCTTTTTTCATTAGTAAGTTCTGTTCTTTTGCCTTGATGCAAAAGAACCATACTTCGGCCATGCTCAGCACAAGAAAAATCAAGGCTTAATTCATTTCTTAACGCGGATGAAAGCACAAAAATCCTAAAACGAATAAACTCGCCACCACGCTCAGAGTTTACTCTACTCCCATCTGTTTCTTTACCTCATCTATTTCGCTTCTGACCATCTTTTGGCTCAAACATATTCGTTTCTTAACGGATTTTTGCACTTCCATCCGCTAAAATGAATTAGGCCGGGAGCTATAAGCGGTATTCAGCGACCGCCTTTATCAGAGTTCGGCTGCGCTCAGGGAGCCCCCCCGCCTCCTTTGGAAAACAGGGTGTCAAGTTGAACTGGCTAAAAAAATCCGCGAAAACCCGCGTCATCTGTCAGACTGAGCTTGCCGAAGTCCGCGTCATCCGCGCCTGCCTGCTGCAGGCAGGTTCTATCACGTCCCTATTGGCTGCCTCCCGAGCCGGCCCCATAGGATAAGCTAATCTTCAAAAATCCGCTCCCCGATCTTCCGCTTTGGCTCCAGCTCGGGGATCGGAGATGGGCTCTTACAAAGGTTCAATTGTCAGATGGTCTCATTTATTTTATGCCACTTTGCAATCAAGCCTAAGCTTGACAAAAAATAAAAGGGGTATTGGATATGCGCTGAATTCCAGGCATATTGCCATCTCAAAACTTAATGAACCATTGTTTATAAGACCTTAAACTTAAAAGCTTCTCTGGCCAGACCTTCGCGGGTATAAAAAACGCCTTTTAGGACGTCGCCGCGCTGTACGGGCCCCACGCCTTCCGGCGTACCGGTATAGATCAAATCGCCCTGGAGCAGGCGGAAATATCGGGAGACATAGCTGATGATTTCGCTGAAAGAAAAGAGCATGTCGGCGGTATTGCCCTGTTGTACGGGCTGCTCGTTTTTGTAAAGCACGAAGGGCAGCGAGGGCAGTGCAAAGTCCTCTACGGGGAAAAAGCGGCCCAAGGGAGCGGAGTCGTCAAAGGCCTTGGCGATTTCCCAGGGGTGTCCTTTTTTTTTGCATTCGGCCTGCAGGTCGCGGGCGGTAAAGTCTATGCCGAGCGAAATTTCCCGGAAGTACTTGTGGGCGTACTGCGGTTCGATATGTCGTCCATTGCGACAGATTTTGATGACGACCTCCAGTTCGTGGTGTATTTCTTCAGAAAAATCCGGCAGGAAGAAGGGTTTGCCGTTGACCAGCAGCGCCGTGGAGGGCTTCATAAAGACGACGGGTTTTTCGGGCAGGGGGTTGTTGAGTTCTTTGGCGTGCCTGGCGTAATTGCGCCCGATGCAGATGATTTTCATGAGGAAGCTTTCACGTTGAGCAGCCCCGCCAGTTCTTTCACCTCGCGCACCGTTTCCTGCGCCCGTTTGCGAATTTCGGCCGAGCTGCGCTTAATGGCATTTTTAATTTCCTTTTTCTCTGCCAGCAATTCCCGTTTGCGCTCGCGGAAGGTGTTGCTCAGTGCCACCAGGGCCTCGGCCACGGCATCTTTCAGCTCCACGTATTTCAGATTGCCGTTGCGATAGGCGTTCATCAGGTTTTCGTAAGCGCCATCCGTTCCCTGTGCTGCGCGCAGCAATTCGAAGAGATTTTTCACGCCCGGGCTCATCTGTCCTTCCGGCACATCGCCCGTATCCGTTACGGCCGAGCGAATTTGTTTGCGTATGCGGGCCTCGTCGGCAAAGACGCTGATGTAGTGTTTTTC
>JALVES010000389.1 GCA_027030635.1 Saprospiraceae bacterium
GCCATGAAAGAGAGCGAAATAAGCCTGCTTCAGCGCATCGTGCGCCTGAGTTTTGAACCCGAAAAGGTAGAGGACTTTCTCCTCATATTTCGCGAAAGCGCACCCCTTATCCGGCAGTTTCCGGGATGCCGGGGCCTGCAGTTGTGGCGCGATGCCGAGACGCCCAACGTCCTTTACACCTACAGCCTTTGGCAGGATGCCGAAGCCCTCGAGACCTACCGGCGCTCCGATTTGTTTGTCAAGACCTGGGCTGCCACCAAAAAACTCTTCAACGACAAGCCCCGCGCCTGGAGCGCCCTGCCTTTGATTGAGTTGCCATGAAACACGCCTTTGACATACATGGCTCGCAAGTCGTCATAAGCGATGAGTTGGCAGATTTTTCGCTGTCTTTCGGCAAAGAGCCTTCCCTGTTGGAACAATTGTACCGGCAGCTCTGGCCTGAAGAGAAAAATCCCCGTCCGAGCCGTCTGGCCGTTTTGACGGATGAAAATACCAGGCGGCATTGTCTGCCCGTTTTGCGCGAGGTTTTGCATGAGGAATTCGTGTTGCTGGAAATGCCTGCCGGCGAAGTGGCCAAAAACATAGATACCTGCCGGCAGCTGTGGGCAGATATGTTGAAGGCCGGTTTAGACCGCCATTCCCTGCTCATCGTTTTGGGCGGGGGAGTCCCCGGCGATTTGGGCGGGTTTTGTGCGGCGACTTACATGCGCGGCATTCCCTTTGTTTTTTTGCCGACCACTTTGCTGGCTCAGACAGATGCTTCCATAGGCGGGAAGCTGGGCATAGATTTTGCGGACGTCAAAAATCTCGTGGGCTTGTTTTCACAGCCGGCCCTGGTTTTTATCTATCCGGGATTTTTGTCTTCTCTTGCCTTTCGGCAAATGCTAAACGGCTGGGCAGAAGTCGTCAAACATGCTCTGATTGCAGATGCCGGTTTGTGGGCATACATCTGCAACTTGGCTGCTCCGGATATAGTGACGGCTGCCGATTGGCTCATCCCCTCCATCGAAGTCAAGCGCCGCATCGTAGAGGCCGACCCTCTGGAGCGGGGAATGCGCAAGCTGCTCAACTTTGGCCACACCATAGGCCATGCTCTGGAAAGCCTTTTTCTCGGCACGGAAAACGAACTGCTGCACGGCGAGGCCGTAGTCCTCGGCATGATGGCCGAAGCTGCCATTTCCCACCGCTTCGGCCTGCTGTCTGAGCAAGAGCTGAACGATATTGAGTCGTACTTGCGTTCGCGCTATCCGGACACGTCAGGGCATTTGGCGAAAGCCGACCAAAAACGCTTCTTCCAACTGCTGCGCGCCGACAAAAAGAACCGCGCCGGCTCCATCCGCTGCACGCTCATCGGGCCTATCGGTGAGGGGCATTACGATGTGGAGGTGCCGGAGGAAGTGGTGTGGAAAGTGGTGTTTTGAGTTTTCTTTTGAAAAAGTGCATTTTTTTCTCCCCGTAAACGAAAAAAACCTTTATATTTGCTGTTAGTATATCTGCTCAAAGTGTTTTTTTGGGGGGCAAATTGCTTCAATTTGAGTGTAATGCCTGTGGGTTGCGAGTAATGAATTGCTTTTGTTTCATCATTTAAACTGTTATGATTATGAAAAAACAGCAACTACTCTTCCGCGTTTTTATGGCATTCGCATCCTTATTTTTTGTGTTTTCAGTAGCTTATGCGGGTATTATTTATGTGGATGCAGGGGCCACCGGCTCCAACAATGGCTCTTCATGGGCCAATGCTTATCACGATTTACAGGATGCACTGGCTGCTGCCGTCAGTGGGGACGAGATTTGGGTGGCTGAGGGTACCTATAAGCCCACTTCGGGTACAGATCGAAACGTCGCTTTTGAGATGAAAAATGGAGTGGCTATTTACGGAGGTTTTTCGGGTAACGAGAGCGCTCTTTCTGAGCGGGATTGGGAGGCTCATATTACAGTACTTAGTGGTGATATAGGAGTTTTGGGAGATATTGGAGACAACAGCTATCACGTGATTAGAAGTGAGGGCTTACATCAATCTGCGATTCTTGACGGGTTTTGGATTGAAAAAGGCAATGCATCCGGCAGCGGAGGGAATTTTGTTTCTAAAGGAGGGGGCATGCTTAATGTGGAGGCTTCTCCCATGGTGGCCAATTGTACCTTTGTGGAGAACAGGGCCGGCTCGGGGGGCGCTGTAGCTGTTTTTGAGGCTTCTCCTTCTTTTGTCAATTGTACTTTCAGTAATAATTTTGCCAGTAGTAATGGTGGTGTTTTGTATATCAGAGAACTCTCATCGGCCTCTTTTTCCAATTGTACTTTTTCTGACAACTATGGGCATGTTGGAGGCGCTGCGAGGATTTACTCTTCTTCGCCCGTGTTTGAGAATTGTGTTTTTTCGAATAATTCTGCACACGAGGGAGGAGCTGTAGGCTTGTCCTATTCTTCTTTGGCTATGACTGATTGTATTTTGGAGGGGCATCAGGCCGATTATGGTGGGGCCATCAGTTGCACGGATTCGAGTGAGCTTTCTTTGACTCGTTGTGATTTTGTCAATAACACAGTGGAATTTTATGGAGGGGGGGTGTATGTTTTTGAGGGCTCTGCCACCCTGGAGTCTTGTGTTTTTGAAGGCAATTCGGCGCCCAGCTGGGGTGGTGCAATTATTGTTGGAATTCCTTTGTCATTTGAATTGTCCCGCTGTAAATTTGCGGGCAATTCAGCCGGACTATACGGAGGAGCGATTTCTGCTTCAGAGCTTTCGTCTTCGCTCATTTCAAATTGTGTTTTTAGTGGTAATTGGACCGGAGTGTCCGGAGGCGCCTTGTATTTGCGTAATGGTTCTTCGCCGACTTTCGTCAATTGCAGTTTTTCCGGAAATTTGGCAGACGAAGAGGGCGGCTCTATATATCTGGGAGGGCTTTCTGAAAGTGAACCCTGTATCCCTGTTTTAAAGAACTGCATTTTATGGGGCAACAGTAGTGAAATAGAGGTTGAAGGCTTTGAGAGTTATGCTTTGGTTACGTACTCTATCGTGGAAGGCGGTTTTGTCGGAATTGGCAATATGGATGAAGACCCTCTTTTTGTGGATCAACCGCCCATTGGCCTCGGCACGGAAGGAGATTTGCACCTGAAGTCCGGATCGCCGGCCATAGATGCCGGAACGGTAGAGGGTGCCCCCTCTATAGATTACGATGGCGACCCTCGCCCGTGGGGAGCCGGACTTGATATGGGATTTGACGAGTTTTTTGTGACAGGTACGCACGAGCCGATTCTTGCCGGCACTTTTGTCTTGAGTCCTAATCCGGCAGATGGCCTGAGTTATTTGAGCTATAAATTGCCTGCAGCTGCAGCCTTAGAAGTCAAAGTGGTTGATGTTCGTGGCAGGGTTGTGGGTAGTTACTATTTGGCACCGGCACAAAGTGGTAATCTGGAACTGGATTTTGACCGGCTGTCTTCCTCTGCGGGAAGCCCGGCGCCGGGAGTTTATGAGGTGTTTATCTCCGATGGCAAGGCCGTGGCAGTATGCCCTTTGATTTTGACGGCTCATTGAGAAGCCTGCGGCATGAGACTGATAACTTTTTTGATTTCCATTAAATCTGTGACTCATGAAAATCTCACAATTACTTTTTCGCATTTTTTTCGTTTTTACACTTTTGCTTTGGATGTTTTCAGTAGCTTTTGCAGACATTATTTATGTGGATGCCGGAGCTGTAGGATTGAATAACGGCTCTTCCTGGGAAGACGCTTATCTCGATTTACAGGATGCACTGGCTGCTGCCGTCAGTGGTGATGAAATTTGGGTGGCTGCGGGCACTTACAAGCCCACTTCGGGCACAGATCAAAACGTTGCTTTTGTAATGAAAAACGGGGTAGCCATTTATGGCGGATTTGCCGGCACGGAAACATCCCTTGCTGAACGCGATTGGGAAGCCAATGTAACGATTCTCAGTGGGAATATAGGCGAGCCCGACGATGTGCTTGACAACAGTCATTCTGTCATTTTAAATGCTTATGATGATGTGGACAGCCTGGATGGCAGCGCTATTTTGGATGGTTTTACGATTGCAGATGCGCATGGCTCATACGGAGCCATGAAAAATGTGCATGCTTCGCCGACAGTGCGCAATTGCACTTTTATTGACAATACGTTTGGCGGGGCAGTATATAACTTTTACTCCGCGCCGGTTTTTGAAAATTGCCTCTTTGTTAACAATACAGGTTCTTTTGGTGGGGGAATAAGCAATGTTATTGGGGCTTCATCTGTTTTAACGGATTGTGAATTTGTCAACAATGAAGCATCTTATGGCGGAGGGATATATGCTTCCAGCGCAGTTTCTCTTGAACTTACGCGTTGTGTTTTTCGCAACAATGTTTCTTATAACGATGGCGGCGGGGTCTATATTGATGGTTGTGCGGAGGCAGTAATTGAGGGGTGTGAATTTATTGGGAATATGGCTGAAAAAGCCGGTGGTGGTTGTCGTATCCTCGGTGCCTCCGCGCATTTGGAGAACACTTTTTTTTCCGGAAATTTTGCCGGAGAGCAGGGTGGCGCAGTCTATGCGAATAGTGGGGATTGCTATTTGATCAATTGCGGCCTTTGGGGAAATGAGGCCAATCAAGGCGGTGCTATTTATGCGGACAATAGCATACATTTGAGAAACTGTAGCTTGTCCGGGAATGCAGCTACTCAGGATGGCGGCGGTTTGTTCGTCTCCGGCAATCAGCTGTTTACGGTGTTTAACTGTATTTTTTGGGGAAACAGTACCGAAATTTCGGCTACCTGGCTTGGAGGGATTGTTTTGAATTCAATCATACAAGGGGGGTATAACGGTGGAGAATTTATTCAAAACGCAGATCCTCTTTTTGTCGCTCAACCGCCCATAGGCTTAGGGTTTGATGGTGATCTGCACATTTTGCCCGAATCGCCTGCGATAGACAAGGGCACTTTTAACGATGCACCTTTTAAAGATATTGACGGTCAGCAAAGGCCTTTTGGCATTGCTGTTGACATAGGCTTTGACGAAGTTGATGTGCCGGTGGCTACCCGCGAATTGGCTCTGGAGGGTACTTTTACCTTAAGCCCCAACCCTGCCGTTGGAGAGAGTCGTTTGCATTACGACTTACCGGCAGCTGCTGCATTGAAAGTGCGGGTAACGGATGCTCTCGGTCGGCTCGTTCGCACTTATGCGTTGCCTCCTGCCCAAAGCGGAGACTTGCTGATAGACCTCAGCGATTTAGCCGCTACAGAAGGAGGGCAAAGCGAGAAAGTGTATTATGTGTCCATTACTGATGGAGAGCTTAGCGTCGGGCGCGTGCTGAGGTTAGTGGGTTATTGATGCAGACGAATGGTTTGGGTGGCACAGGTCGCCCAAACCATTTCGTTTTGCGCATATTCCTTACATTTGCACAGCTTTCCCCTTCGGCAGAGGGGGGCAGCGGAAAAGATGTATGGACGTACAATCAATTTTTTATGGATTTCAAGCGTATCAGGCAAATAAGCGCTGCTTTGGTTTTTGTCATTGCGGCCATGGTGTATTTTATGAGTGCCCAGCGCACGGGCAGCTTGTGGGATTGCGGAGAATTTATCGCAGGAGCCTATAAGTTGGAGGTGGTACACCCGCCGGGTGCGCCTTTGTTTTTGCTGGTGGGGCGTGTTTTCACGCTCTTTGGCGGCGCATTCAGCGATGATCCTGCGATGATTGCCTTTTCGGTGAACATGCTTTCGGGCCTGGCTTCGGCGGGCGCTGCCATGTTGATTGCTCTGATCACCATGTTGCTGGGGGCACGCACTTTGACGGAAGGTGAGCGCGAGCCGGAGGGAGCTGCGCTCATCGCTCTGGGCGCGGCCGGTCTGGTGGCGGGTTTATGCACGGCCTTTGCGACCTCCGTTTGGTTTTCAGCCGTGGAAGGGGAGGTTTATGCGCTCTCCACTTTCTTTACGACCCTGACCTTTTGGGCGACGGTGAAGTGGTATCTCGCGCCGGATGAGGCGCAATACGACCGCTGGCTGGTGTTTGCCATTTTTTCGGCGGCGCTTTCCATGGGCGTACACTTGCTGAGCCTGTTGACTTTTCCGGCTATGGGTATTTTCTACTACCTGAAGCGCTATAAAAATCACTCCTTAACGGGAATGTTGCTCGGCGCCGGCGCCGGTGTCGTGGTCTTAGGTATCTTTTTGAAAGTCATTACGGTAGGCATTCCCAAGTTGTGGGCGATGTTTGAGTTGCCCATGGTGAACGGTCTGGGCCTGCCTCCCCATACGGGGCTGATACCCACGGGTCTGCTCATTTTCGGATTTATTTACTGGGGCTTGCGCAAGGCGAGGGAAAAACAAAGCCGTGACTTACAATTAATCTTTGTGAGCCTGGGCCTGATTGTGGCCGGCTTTTCGACCATTGGCACGGTGGTTATTCGTGCCAATGCGGCGCCCCCGATCAACATGAATCGCACAGACAATGTGATGCGACTCATCCCCTACCTCAATCGCGAGCAGTACGGCGAGCGGCCTTTACTTTACGGCCCCTGGTATGGTGCATCGCCTGTAGATCAGAAGCGCGAAGAACGCTATGACTTGGTAAAAGGGCCTGACGGCAAAGCCCGCTATGAGGTAGTAGATTACAAGGTTACACCGGTGTATGCCGACAAAGACAAAATGCTTTTCCCCCGCATGAGCGACCCCAATCAGGGGCGCCCGCGCTTGTATGAAATGTGGCGGGGAGGCAAAAAGGGCAAGCCCACTTTTGGCGAAAATGTCAGTTTCTTCCTGCGCTATCAGGTGGGCTGGATGTATTGGCGCTATTTTATGTGGAATTTTGCCGGAAGGCAAAACAAACAACAGGGCTTTTATCCCTGGGACCCCTCGCGCGGACATTGGATTTCCGGAATTAAACCATTGGATGAGGCTCGCCTTTACAATGAAGACGCCTTGCCGCAGGAACTGAAAGACGACCAGGCGCGCGACAAATATTTTCTGCTGCCTTTCCTCTTGGGGCTGCTGGGCTTGTTCTTCCACTTTAAGCGCCGGCCTAATGAAGCCTTTGCTGTGTTTACCCTGTTTTTCATGACGGGCATTGGCATCATTATCTACTCCAATCAGCCGCCGAATGAGCCGCGCGAGCGGGATTATGTGCTGGTGGGTTCTATTTTTACCTACGCGATTTGGATTGGGATGGCTGTGTTGTCTTTATTTAGTGCCTTTCGGCAAAAAATAAAGCTCGCGCCTGCAGCTGCTGCGAGCCTGGCGGCTGTGCTGGCGCTTTCGGCTCCCGTATTGATGGGTACACAAAACTTTGACGAAAACGATCGCAGCGAGATTACGGCTCCGAGGGATTACGCCAAAAACTTTTTGGAGTCCTGTCAACCCAATGCGATCATCTTTACTTACGGCGACAACGACACCTACCCCTTGTGGTACGCCCAGGAAGTGGAGGGCATACGCACCGATGTGCGGGTGGTTAATCTCAGCCTCATCGCTGTGGACTGGTACATAGACCTGCTGCGGCGCAAGGTCAACGACTCGCCGCCTATCAAGCTGACTATTTCTTCGGAGGCTTATCGCGGGGACAACAGGGTGGCGACACCTTATTTCAACCCGCGTCAGCAAAGCGGCACTTATGACCCCAAGTTGGATGTGGAGATGAATGCGCTTGAAGTTTTGCGGCATATTGGCAAGGACCAGATTCCCGCCGGCGGAAACGGGCGCCAACCCAAGAGTTATCTGCCTACGAGGCGCATGTATCTCGCCGTGGATGTTCCCAAGGCCTTTGAAACGGGCTGGGTGACGGAGGCCGACACGGGCAAGGTCGTCAGCCGCATTCCCCTGCGCATCAGCAAAGATAAACAATACCTCATCAAAGACGAGCTGGCCATACTGGATGTGATTGCTTCCAACATCAATGAGCGTCCCATCTACTTCGCCGTAACGGGGCGCTCTGAGAAGATGTTTAACCTGCAAAATTACCTGCAATTGGAGGGCCTGGGCCTGCGCATTGTACCCGTGAAGTCG
>JALVES010000390.1 GCA_027030635.1 Saprospiraceae bacterium
TCGCTGCCGGCGAGGAGGAGGGGGGCGCCGCCTACGCGTTCGAGGACTTTGCCGCCGAGGCCCGGGATGCGCATTTTGAGGTTTTGGAGGTCGGCGATGGTTTCGATTTTTTTGTTGAACCAGCCGCCCATTTGCACGGCTGTGTTGCCTGCAGGGAGGGGATAGAGGTTGAAGTCGGCGTACAGCTCCTGCCACAATTCCCAGCCGCCGCCGCTGAGCAGCCAGGCGTTGACTTCCTGGGCCGTCATGCCGAAGGGGATGGAGGCGATGAATTGTGCCGCCGGCAATTTGCCGGCCCAGTAGTAGGGCGCCGCACTGCCCATATCGGCCGCTCCCGAGCGCACGGCATCGAAGGCTTCAAGCGGGGGCACCAGCTCGCCTCCGCCATATACGCGGATGTCGAGGCGCCCGCCCGACATTTGGCGCACCCAGTCGGCAAAGAGCTCGCAGCTTTCGCCCAAGACGGGGAAGCCCGGCGGCCAGGTGGTGGTCATGGTCCAGCGGAAGCTGTCGCGGGAGGATGGGGTGAGGGTGTTGTTGGTACTATGTGATTTTTTTTGGGCCCTGGGATTCCCGCCAAAGAAGCGGATGAGAGCGGGCAGAGAGAGCGTAGAGAGGGCGAGGAGTTGGAGAAATTTTTTGCGTTTCATCGCTATACATTGAACCTGAAGTGCATGATGTCTCCGTCTTCCACCACGTAGTCCTTTCCTTCGACCGACATTTTGCCGGCTTCTTTGACGGCCTGTTCGGAGCCATAGCGGATGAAGTCTTCGTATTTGATGACTTCAGCGCGTATAAATCCCTTTTCGAAATCGGTGTGAATGACGCCGGCTGCCTGGGGCGCTGTCCAGCCCTTGTGGATGGTCCAGGCGCGTACCTCTTTTTCGCCGGCGGTGAAGTAGGTGATGAGGTTGAGCAGGGCATAAGTGGCGCGTATGAGTTTGGCCACGCCGGGCTCGTCCACGCCCAGTTCGCTGAGGAACATTTCCTTTTCTTCGGGGTCTTCGAGCAGGGCAATTTCGGATTCGATGTCTGCCGAGACGAGGATCATTTCTGCATTTTCGCTTTCTATGGCTTTCGCCAAACGTTGGGTATAGCTATTGCCACGGTCGAGGCTGTTCTCATCCACATTGCAGACGTAGAGCACGGGTTTGGAGGTGAGCAGGAACATCTCTTTGAGCAGCGCCTGGCCGTCTTCTTCCAGCTCTATGCTGCGGGCCGGTTTCATGCTTTCGAGATGGGCTTTGATGGCCTCTGCCACTTCTACCTTGCGCAAATCCTCTTTCTTGGCGCTTTTGGCCTGCTTTTTGAGTTTTTCGAGGCGCTTTTCTATGGTTTCCAGGTCTTTGAGGAGCAGCTCCGTGTCAATGATCTCTTTGTCGCGCACGGGGTCTATGCTTCCGTCCACGTGTACGACCTGGTCGTCGTCGAAGCAGCGCACGACGTGGATGATGGCATCCACCTCGCGTATGTTGGCGAGGAATTGATTGCCCAGGCCCTCGCCCTTGCTGGCGCCTTTGATGAGGCCGGCGATGTCCACGATCTCAATGGTGGTGGGTTGTACCCGCTGTGGCTTGACGATTTCGGCCAGCTTGTCTAATCTCGGGTCGGGCACGGTGATGACTCCGAGGTTGGGGTCTTTGGTGGCGAAGGGATAATTGGCAGCCAGAGCTTTGGCTGCAGTCAGAGCGTTGAAGAGAGTGGATTTGCCCACATTGGGAAGGCCTACGATGCCGGCGGTTAGTGCCATAGGATGCTGCTGTTTTTTTTGAGGAGGCAAAAGTACGCACTTTTTTCGCATTTGCCGAAAGGCAAAAATAAATTCCCTACATACACACCGGAATGCTCTTGACGTTCATCTACTATAAGTAATGGTTCATTAAGTTTTGAGATGGCAATATGCCCGGAATTCAGCGGATATCCAATACTCCTTTTATTTTTTGTCAACTTAGGCTTAATTGCAAAGTGGCATAAAATAAATGACACCA
>JALVES010000391.1 GCA_027030635.1 Saprospiraceae bacterium
AAAGGCCAAATCATTTGCAAGAGCGTGGACGTCAAAGAATTTTTCCGCCAAAACGAAAACTTCGGACAGGACATCCTCCAGGACCGCCACCTCAGCGGCAAAATGAACGCCTGGCTCAGCCTCACCGTACCCTTCGATGCAGCAGGTACGCTGCTCGACGACCAACTCTACGTGCTGGCCGCCGTGGGCATCGAAGAAGGCGAACTCAAAGATTTTGAAATGCTGGAATCCTTTTCCACTTTCGTGAAAATAGACGACCTGCGCCGCATCCGCTTTCACAACCTCTACAACTACTTCGAAATACGCAAACGCACCATCTACATCCCGGGCATGTTCATCCAAAGCAACGCCATGAACATGACGCTCGCCGGCGAGTACGACTTCGACTACAACTACACTTTCTACCTGAAGGTCAACGCCGCACAAACCCTGGCCAACCGCTTCAAAAAACACGACCCCAATCTCACTCCCATCCCCGCCAAACAAAACGGATGGTTCAACCTCTATTACAAAGTTTACGGGAATCTCGATGATTACCACTACAAAACCGCCAAGCGGGAAGTCAAACAAGCCCTCGCCCAAAGCGAACACCTCAAACTCCTGCTAAAAAAACGCCTGCGGGATGAATTCGGAGACATCCAACTCATCGCCGAACCCGATGCCTGGAAAGACCGCGAAGAAGCGGAAGAAGATGAGTATTTAGAAGGATTTTAAGTCCACTCAATGTGCTTCCAACCAATTTTCCCCTACGCCCATATCCACCACGATGGGTACCGGCAAATCGGGAAGGGCCGTTCGCATTTTCTCTTCGATCAAAGGCATGAGCTCTTCTTTTTCCTCTTTGTGCAGATCGAAGACCAGTTCGTCGTGTACCTGCAAGATCATTTTGCTGCGATAGCCGCCCTCTTTGAGCAGCCGATGGATGTTTACCATCGCCATTTTAATCATGTCGGCGGCTGAGCCCTGCACGGGGGTGTTGATGGCGTTTCGCTCCGCATGAGAGCGCATGACTCCGTTGCGGGAATTGATGTCGCGCAGATAGCGCCTGCGCCCCATGAGTGTGGTAACATACCCTTTCTCGCGGGCTTCGGCCACAACCCGCTCCATATAGGCCTTTAGCCCCGGGTATTGCTCAAAATAGCTCTTGATGAGTTGGGTGGCTTCCCTGCGCGGGATATCCAACTGTCGGGAGAGGTTGGTCGCGCCGGCGCCGTAGATAATACTAAAGTTCACTGTTTTAGCCTTGTTGCGCTGCTCCCGCGTAACTTCCTCGTAAGGCACGCCAAAAACCCGCGCTGCCGTAGCGCGATGGATGTCCAGTTCCTTGCGAAAAGCCTCTAACATGGCTTCCTCCCCGCTCATGGCGGCAATCAGCCGAAGCTCGACCTGGGAGTAGTCGGCTGCCAACAGGAGAAATTCATTCGAGCGCGGCACGAAGGCCTCCCGCACCCTGGCGCCCTCGGGCGTGCGTATGGGGATGTTCTGCAAATTGGGATTGTTGGAGCTGAGGCGCCCCGTTGCCGTCAGCGCCTGGTTGAAGGAGCTGTGTATGCGCCCCGTTCGGGGGTTGATCATGCGCGGCAAGGCTTCCACATAAGTGGAGATCAGCTTGCTCAAACTGCGATAACGCAAAATTTCCCGAACAATGGGATGCTCATGAGCCAGCTCCGAAAGTTTTTCCTCATTGGTGGAGTACTGCCCCGTTTTGGTCTTTTGCCAGCGATAAGGGATTTTCAATCTGTCAAACAGGATTTGCCCGATTTGTTTCGGGGAGTTGATGTTAAAAGGCCCGCCGGCCATTTCAAAAATCTTCTTTTCAATGCCTGTCAACTCCTTGCGCAACTCCTGTCCATATTTTTTTAGAAAATCAGCATCTACTTTAACTCCATTGTACTCCATCTCTACCAAGACCTCAATCAACGGAGCTTCCATTTTTTCGTAAAGCTCGTACAGGCCTTCTTTCCTGAGTTCCTTCTCCAAGATTTCGTAGAGTTGCCAGGTCAGGTCGGCATCTTCGGCGGCGTATTCCGTGAGCAGTTCTATGGGCACATCCCTCATGCTGCCCTGATTTTTTCCCTTCTTGCCGATGAGTTGTTCGATAGAGACGGGCGTGTAGTGCAGATAAGCCTCTGACAGATAATTCAAATTGTGTCGCTGTTCCGGCGCCAGCAAATAGTGAGCGATCATGGTATCAAAAAACGGGCCTTTGACGTCCACGCCCTGCCATTTGAGCACGAGGGCATCATATTTGATGTTTTGACCGACGAGCGTGCGTTCAGCGCCGGACAAAATTTGCCGAAAGGCATCTACAACAGCTTTTCCTTTTTCCTCCTCTTCGGGCACGGGAACGAACCAGGCTTCTTTGGGCCTTACGGCAAATGACATCCCGACGAGGGCGGCGCGATTGGGGTCCACTTCCGTAGTCTCCGTATCCCAGGCGAATGCTTTTTGACCTTTTAATGTTTTAATCAGAGTATTCCATGCTGCCGGCGTTTGGGCCAGGTGGTATTGGTGCTCGGTATTGCTCACATTCGATAGTTGGCTGTCTCTGCGCCCAGGAGCTGAAGCGGATTTTTGTGCCGGCAGTTCGAAAAGTGTTTGTTGCACGCCGGCTTGGCCTATCGAAGGCGCATCCTTGGCCTGCCCGTTTCCCTTCGGTTTAAAAGCAGAGAGGATGTCGTTTTTCAGGCTGCGAAACTCCAGTTCTTCAAATATTTCCTGAAGGGCTGTGGTATCGGGTTCGCTCAGGCGATATTCTTCGGCATGAAATTGGACCGGAGCATGGGTATCTATGATGGCCAGTTTTTTGGAGAGCAGGGCCTGCTCTTTGTTTTCTTCCAAAGCCTGGCGCACTTTGCCTTTGAGCTCGTCCAGATGTTCCAGCAGATTTTCGATGGTATCGTATTGGGCGATGAGTTTGGCAGCCGTCTTGGGCCCTATGCCGGGCACGCCCGGGATGTTGTCGGAGCTGTCTCCCTGAAGCCCCAGCATGTCGGGAATCTGCTCCGTGCGCCTGACGTTCCAGAGCTTGAGTATGGCTTCTTCATTGAGAATTTGCACCTCATCTCCGCGGCGCCCGGGCTTGTAAAGGAGTATCTGCTCATCGCGCACCAACTGACCGTAATCCTTATCGGAGGTAGCCATAAAGACCTGAAAGCCCTGATCGGCTGCCTGAAAAGCCAGGGTGCCGATCAGATCATCGGCTTCATAGCCATCCAGACCGACTATGGGGATGTGGAAAGCCCGGAGTATGCGCTTGATATAAGGCACCGCAGCCGTGATGTCTTCGGGCTGTGCCTCGCGATTGGCCTTGTAGAGCGGATACATCTCGTGCCTGAAGGTGGGTGCCGAAGTGTCAAAGGCCACGGCGAGATAGCCGGGCCTGCGATTTTTGATGATGTCCCAGGTAAAACGGGTAAAACCGGAAATGGCCGAGGTATTCAGCCCTTTGGAGTTGATCAAAGGCCGGCTGATAAAGGCGTAATGGGCGCGGTAAATCAGCGCATAGGCGTCGAGCAAAAAGAGTTCTTTCTTTGGCATGCGCCAAAAATAGAAAAAAAATGGGAGAGTCGGCTTGAGCCGGCTCTCCCATCATTGGAAAGACGTCTATAAAGTCCGGTTCAAAATACGTAGTTGTACTTGATCAGCAGTGCTTCGACAAAGCTCACGCGGCGGCCCAGTTCGTCCGGGTCATATTTGCCGTCTTTGTTGCGATCAACCTGCACCATAACGTCGTGGTCATAGAAAAGCTCTGTGGCCAGGTTCAGGGAAATGTTCTTGAACATCTGCCAACCCAAATCCATCTTCCAAAGCACATCAATGTTTTCAGGCTCCTTGAGGTAATTGCTGTAGAGGTCTAAGGAGCTACCCACCAGCAACTTATCTCCCAGATACTTGTTGGCATAGGTTATATTCAGGTTGGAGCCCAGGGTATAGAAAGAGTTGGTTCCGGGCTCATTGCCATGCACATTCAGTTGTGCGATGGCGTCATCTGCCACATAAATGATGCGGGAAGAGACCGGTGAATAGAAGACGGTCAAATGCTCATTGGGTTTATAAGTCAAACCCGGAGAAAAAGAGATGCGCGCAGGCGACAAAAATTTAGCCAGGATCGTGCTGTCCGGGCCACTCAAAACATTGCCCTGGTAAGTTGGCAATAAGAGCGACTCAAAAGTGGCAGCCACAGCTCCCGAGAGCTTGCTGTCGCCAAACTGATAGCCCAGGATTGACCCCAGACGCAAGATGTCTATGTTTTTTTCAAAGGGATTTTCCGAGCTGCCAATGCGCTGCACAGAGAGCTGCAGAGAGCCGTCATTATCCCAGGACAGTTTGCCTTTCTTGTAGTGCGCAAAAAGGGTGTTCAAGCCTCCAAAGCCAATGCGGTTAGAACCGGCACCCACACGTGGATTGACCAGCCCCAATTGCGTAAAGTCAAAACCCACGCTTCCGCCCATGTCCCAACCTTCAGTCGTTTCAGGCGCATCCTGCGCATTCAACTGCACACCTGCAAAAAACAGCAGGCTCAACATCAGTAAAAGTGTCTTCTTCATCGTTTTTTTTTGTTCGTTAGTTAAAAAATCAAAAGGGGGGTAAAGGAAAATAGCAGGTCTTCTAAATTCAATCTTCCATATCATCTTTCCGGGGCGTAAAAATGCCTACATTTTCTACCGTCAATTTACTGAGAGGAATGATCACCCGCCCTTTGGGCGTGCGCAAAGTAAAGGAAATATTGTCTATTTCAACAACGGTGCCCCGATAGCCATCCACTTCCACAAAATCTCCGAGCCGGATTTTCTTTTTGCTGTAAAAGGACGCGATAAAATTGGCCATCATGTCTTTGGAGGCCAATCCATAGCCAAAAGCAAAAGCCAGCATCAGCCCGCCTATCAATACCGTCAGATTCTGTTGAATGTATTCTGTATTGATTCTCGCCTGGTCCAGGGCCGTCATGGCAACGCCAATAAAAAGAAAATAAAACACAAAACTCCCTATCAAGCCGGCTGCGGGAATGCCCAGCGATTTAGCTGCCGAATAGACAATGTTTTTAATGAAATCGGCAAACATAATGCCAATCATCAAAATAACGGCTGCAGTAAGCAGATTGGGCAGATAGTTGATGAGATCACTCATCAAATCGGAAATGGCCTTCATGCCCAGCACATCCGTAGCGGCAAGAATGAAAATCAAAAAGATAAAGTAATAGGCAATTTTGCTCAAAACTACCGAGGGGACAAAGCGAAACTTAGTATTCCTAAAAAAATCAATTTCATTTAACTTCTCTGCCAGAGCATCCGCTTTTACAGCTGCCAGCAGGCGCTTAATGAGGCGGGCAACAATTTTAGCCAGAATCCAGCCAAGCAAAAACACCACCAAAGCGCCCACCAAATTGGGCAAAACGGAAGCCATTTGCCCGATTACGTCAGTGAGAATTTTCCAAATATCTATATTCGATTCAAGCAGTAAAAATCCGTTCATAATGATTCGTTTTCTTCAGAATCGGTGGCATTTTCCTCTTCCTCCGGTAAAACTTCGCGCTCGTCTTCTACTCCGGTCAAAGCAACAAAGGTGTCCATAGCTCTTGGCAGGTAGAGATCCACAATTTGGGCAAAGAGGTCCATGAGCAAAACCGTGCGGCTCACTTTTTCCTTCACTTCGGGAGGGGGCATTTGCTCCATCTCCTCCTGCATCCATTTTTCAAAACTATTCTGTACCATAAGGCTCTCTTAGTTGTTTACCCTGTTGCAGAGCTAAAAACTTTTCTCATTGTCGCTCAAAAGCAGTTTTCTCATTCCACCGAAGCATACAAGTCTTCGTAAATCTTTCGGGCCTTAAATTTCGCCCGCTTAATGCGCATCTTAATGGCGCTTTCGGTCTTATCCAGAATCTTGGCAATTTCTTTGATCTGCATGCCGTCCAGATACTTCATCAACAACAGCATTTTATCGCCTTCGGGAATGCGCTCCAAGACTACCTTAAGCCGGTCCAGCTCCATCTCCATCAGCTCCTTGTCATCTACTTCGACCACCACCTCCGGCTTATTTTCCAGCTCCTCCGAAAACAATTCCCGCTCTTTTTTCTTCTTGCGCAACCTGTCAATACACAAGTTGTAAGTAATCGAATAGAGCCAGGTAGAGAATTTCGAACGCTGGTCAAAAGACCCCATTTTGGAAAAAATCTTGACAAAAATCTCCTGCGTGGCATCTTCTGCCTCGCCACGGTCTTTGAGCAAGGCCAGGCATTTGCCAAACACCTTGGGGGCATAGCGATCATACAATTCACTGAAGCAATCCGGTGCGCGCCGCTCCAGGTAACACCTGATCAGCTCCATGTCTGTCAGTTGCTTTTTCGCCTTGTCTTTGCTCTCAGAAGTCACCGTATTGCTATGCAGCTTTTCGTCAAAATAACAGCCACCAAAACGCACACGCGCCAGGCAGGCCGGCAAGAGTACCCTCTTTTGCAACTGCAAAGATAATAAATAGAAAGGCATGAGCAGCCCCAAAAAACAAGCACGCCCAAAGCCGGCAAAACTTTGCGAAAAAGAACAACTTCCCAAACCAAAACCGAAAGCCCAAAAATCCCGTGAGTTGCCCGTTTAGACGTAAAGAATGGAAAAGGGTTACTCTTTTGGCTTTCGCCAAATGGTGCCCGCTGGCGGAGGAGGCACCGGTTCATAGGTGGATGGGGGCGGTTGCCCGGGGAAGAGGCCCGGTAAAAAAATGTGGAGCCTGGCGGCTCTAATGTGGAGCGCAAGCGCTCTAATGTGGAACGCAAGCGTTCTGATGTGATTTTACGCTCGCTACGCATCGCGTAATTATTAGTGTATCTTACAGAGTTACGCGATGCGCAGCGAGCGTAGAGCCACATTAGAGCGCTTGCGCTCCACATTAGGGCCGTCAGGCCCCACATTAGAGCCGTCAGGCTCCACATTAGAGCGCTTGCGCTCCACATTAGGGCCGCCAGGCCCCACATTAGAGCCGCCAGGCTCCACATTAGAGCGCTTGCGCTCCACATTAGGGCCTCCGGCCCCAACGCATCTGCAAATGCGGTATCCCATCCTCCAAATACTCCTTGCCGGTGGGTACAAAACCCAAATCGCGGTAAAACCGCTCTAAATACTTTTGGGCAGAAATTTCAATCACTGCATCGCCAAAGAGCCGGCGGCACTCCTCCAGGGCGCGCCTCATGAGCAGTTTACCGAGCCCGCGCCCTCTGTGGGAAGGCGCCACAACCACCCGGCCAATGGAAGGATAATGCTCATCCCCCCCGCCCCTCGGGCAAACCTGCCCCGCCGGCAACAAACGGGCATAAGCAATCAGCCTGCCCGTCCCGGCCTCCCGCCCCTCTAAATGCCAAGCCGACAAATCCCTGCCGTCGGCATCCAAATAGGGGCAGTTCTGCTCTACGACAAATACTTCCTGCCGCAAAGCCATGATTTGGTAGAGGTGCTCTAAGGGGAGTTCTTGGAAGGGGGTTAGGGTGAAGTTCATGTGAAACGGGGTTTGAAATGTGGAGCCTAACGGCTCTAATGTGGACGCTTCGCGTCTAATGTGGAGCGCAAGCGCTCTAATGTGGAACGCAAGCGTTCTAATGTGATTTTACGCTCGCTGCGCATCGCGTAACTCTGTAAGATACACTAACGATTACGCGATGCGCAGCGAGCGTAGAGCCACATTAGAGGCCGCAAGGCCTCCACATTAGGGCCGCAGGCCCCACATTAGAACGCTTGCGTTCCACATTTAGAACCTTCAGCTCCTCCTCCACCTCCCCTCCTCCCGATGGCAAAGCACCACTCCAACACCCCGCTCTCGCAGGTGCGCTGCCAGCATCTCGGCCATAAAAACCGAACGGTGTTGCCCGCCGGTGCAGCCGAAATGCACTTGCAGGGAAGTGAAATTGCGGCTGAGGTACTTGTCCACAGCTTCGTCTATCAGGGTTTTGACGCGGTGGAGGAAGCGCTGTGTTTCCTTGCGTTGCAGCAAAAACTGCTGCACGGCTTTGTCCTTACCGCTCAGTTGGCGATAGGCCTCCAGGCGGCCCGGATTGTCCAAAAACCGGCAATCAAAGATAAACCCGCCGCCGTGCTCATTCTTGCCGGGGCCTTCGGGCAGGCCGCGCTTGTAAGAAAAACTGCTGATATAGACCTCAAGCGGAGCATCTCCCGCGGCCTGTACAGGCTGAGGAGGCGCCAAAAGCTCCAGGCGCGCAGGCACCTCCTCAACAGCTCTTTGCAAAGCAGCCTGCAGTGAAGGAAACTCAGCCCAAAACGGGAGTTCCTCAAGCAGATAGCGCAAATTGTCCAAAGCGGGAGCTATGCTCTTGAAAAAATGAGCCTTGCCCTCTATGCGACCGCGCAGACCGTAGGCACCCAGCACCTGCAAAGTGCGCAGCAGAGCCATGTTCAGATAGCGCTCGTGCCAACGCTGTTTTTCAGCGGCTCCTCCTGACAATGCGTCTGGAGCAAGACGCGCCACCCCTTCAAGATAATAAGCAAACAAAGCCTCCCGCTGTTGCATTGGGATGCGGGCCCGCGCCTGCCACAGCAGAGAGACCACATCGTAAGTAACTTCGCCCCGACGCCCGCCCTGAAAATCAATCAGACAGAGCTGTCCGTCTTTGAGCATCAAATTGCGAGACTGAAAATCGCGATGCTGAAAATAACGCGGCTCATCCCGTGTAAAACGCTCAGCCAAATGCTGAAAGTCGCGCTCCAAAGCCAGCTCCTCAAAAGGCAGTTCAAAGAGTTTCAAAAAGTAGTACTTGAAATAGTGCAAATCGAACAGAACTGCCTGCCTGTCAAAAACTTCTACCGGCCAACAGAGGCTGTAGTCCAAGCCCTCACTGCCCTCAAATTGCAGGCGTATCAGCAAGTCAAGACTTTGGCGATAAAGCGCTTCCAGCTCCGGAGAAAGAGGACGCATATCACCATCACCTACGGGCAAGAGGTCAAAGAGACGTTGATCGCCGAGGTCGGTTTGCAGGTAACAGGAGCAGTCTTCGCTTTGGGCATAAACCTCAGGCACGGGCAAGCCGGCCTGCCTGAAATGCCCGGCCATGCCAATGAAAGCCCGGTTTTCGGGCAAATTCCAGTTCCACACGCCTATGACCGAAAACCCGCCCGCACTCAGGCGATAGTATTTACGCCCGGAACCGGAGGCCGGCAGGGCGGTGATGACCGGGGCAGCCTCTTCAGAGAAACAGCCCAAATCGCCACACCAGGAGCGAAACAACTCGCTCAAAGTTTCCAAAGCCCGGGCTTCTTTCTGAATAGCTGACATCTGAGGTTCAAATTTCGGCAGCGCTGCGCTTCATGGTTTTCCAAAGGAGGTCTTTGAGTTCCGTAAGGCCTTTGCCGGTAACGGCAGAAAAGAAAACATGAGGAATGCCTTTCGGCAAATCCGGCTCGATGAGCGTGCGCAGCTCTTCGTCTATGAGGTCGCTCTTGCTGATGCCCAGCACGCGGGGCTTATGCAGCAACTCCTCTTTGTAAGCGGAAAGCTCTTTGAGCAAAATTTCGTACTCCCCGGCAATGTCGTCAGCATCGGCAGGGACGACGAAAAGCAGGGTGGCATTTCGCTCAATGTGGCGCAAAAAGCGCAAGCCCAGGCCCTTACCCTGGTGGGCATTTTCAATGATGCCCGGAATGTCGGCCATGACAAAAGAGCGCAAATCGCGATAAGGCACAATGCCGAGATTGGGCACCAAAGTAGTAAAGGGATAATTGGCAATCTTGGGCTTGGCAGCCGTAACAGAGGCCAGCAGTGTAGATTTCCCGGCATTGGGAAAGCCCACCAGCCCCACATCGGCCAACACTTTGAGTTCCAAAATCTTCCAGGCCTCCTGCCCGGGCTCGCCGGGCTGGGCATAACGGGGCGTTTGGTTCGTCGGAGATTTAAAATGCGTATTGCCCAGTCCTCCGCGGCCGCCGGCGAGGAGGATGCGCTCTTCGCCCTCCTCTACAATCTCAAACTCCACCTCCCCCGTTTCGGCATCTTTGACTACTGTACCGAGAGGTACTTCGAGAATGACGTCTTCTCCGTCTTTACCCGTCTTGTTGTTGGAAGAACCCGGCTGCCCGTGACCGGCAATGACGTGCTTGCGATACTTCAGCGGCAGCAGGGTCCACATCTGCGAATTGCCCCTCAGAATAATGTGCCCGCCACGACCACCGTCACCGCCATCGGGCCCTCCTTTGGGGTTGCGGCGATCGCGGGCAAAATGCGCAGAACCCGCTCCGCCCGCTCCGGAGCGGCAGCAAATTTTCACATAATCTACAAAATTGCGCTCTGCCATATACTACCCCCAAAGAGTCCGTTGTGCAAGTGCATGGTTTTTATACAACTCACGTCAATGCTGCTATCTCGCCGGCCAGGCGCTCTGCAATTTCCTCAATCTCGCCCATGCCATTGATGGTGCGGGATTTGTCTGAAGCGGCATAATATTCATACACAGGTACGGTCTGCTCGCGGTAAGTATTGATGCGGTTTCGAACAACCTCCTCGCTCTGGTCATCCGCACGTCCCGATTCCCTGCCCCTCAACAAAATACGGCGGATGATCTCCTCGTCAGGCACATCCAGCGCAATAAGAGCCGTAACCTCCTGGCCCTTCGAAGCCAGCAATTCATCCAAAGCCTCCGCCTGTGGTATGGTGCGCGGAAAACCATCAAAAATGTATCCGGCAACCTCGGGATGTGCCTCTAACTTGTTTCGCAACATACCAATGGTGATTTCATCCGGCACCAACTCGCCGCGCTCCATATACTTGCGGGCTTCCTGACCCAAAGGCGTGTTGTTCCCCAACTCATACCGAAATAAATCTCCGGTGGAAATATGCAGCAGATTGAAACGCTCCGCCAGTTTTTTTGCCTGTGTACCCTTGCCCGAGCCGGGAGGGCCAAATAAAATGAGATTGATCATTACCTTCCTGTTTGTAAGACGCAAATAGCCACAGCAAGCTACAAAACCTCCAGGGGCTTGCTCACTTCGGAAACTCCGACTTGCTGTTGGGCGAAATGCAAAGATACAAAAAAACAATTTCACAAGCAAACCACCCTCCAAACATTTACCCCCACCAAAACGCTAAACGCTAAACGCTAAACCCTAAACGCTAAACCCTAATCCACCCTCCTAAACGTCATATACTTCGTCTTCCAGTAAGAATTTTCGTCTATGTTGTCAATCACCACACCCCGCGAAGAAGTGGCGTGAATGACCACCAGCCCGTCTTTGTCGTTTGAAACCACCAGGGCTACGTGAAAAACCTTGCCGGTCTTAGAGCGGCGAAAGAAAACCAAATCGCCGGCACGAGCCTCCGAGCGGCTGATGCGCTTGCCTTCCTTTTCCTGCAAACCCGACTGATGCGGCAAGTCCACATCAAAATGCTTATAGACGTAATACGTATAGCCCGAGCAATCAAAGCCTTTGGGCGTAGTGCCTCCATACTTGTATTTAGAGCCTTTGTACTTTTTGGCGAAAGCCACAACTTCCTCGCCTTTGTCGCTGCCACGCGCCCCGTTCAAAGAACTTCCACCATCAGCAGCCTGAAAAGCCGCACAGGAACTCAGTAAAAAAGCGGAAAGGATGAAAAACAAAAATCGGTTCATGGAGCAAAAAGTTTTAACTCAAAAAAGCAATGTCTCATAAACGCAATTATCGCTTATCTGCGTCTTCCAAGAACGGAAATTTCGCCCGAAAACTCAGCAATTCGCTGCGGTGAAGCGTGGTGGTAAAGATGTCTTCCCTGTCCGTACAGCGATAAATCTGCTTGCCGGCAAAGTCGTACAAGGAGCTGTCTCCCTGGTAATAAATGTCCTTACCATCGGTACCCACGCGATTTACCCCGGCCACATAGCTGACGTTTTCGATGGCTCTCGCAGGCAGCAGCGTATTCCAGGCATGGCTCCGGGCAGCGGGGAAATTCGCCACGTAAAGCAGCAGGTCATATCTGTGCTTACTACGGCTCCAGGCGGGAAAGCGCAAATCATAGCAAATCAATGGCAGGACAGTCCACTCGCCGATTTGTGCAAAGAGGTGGCGCCTTCCGGGCGTATAATACTCGTCTTCTCCGGCCAGGGTGAAAAGGTGTTTTTTGTCGTACCAACTGCACGTCCCGTCGGGGCGCATCCATACCAGCCGATTGTAGCAATACCCCTTTTCGCGGACGATGAGACTGCCCGTGAGCACGGCCCCCAACTCCTCCGCCTGCCGGCGCATCCACTGCACCGTAGGGCCCGACATGCGTTCGGCATACTTTGCCGCTTCCATCGTGAAGCCCGTAGTAAACATCTCGGGCAACACCACCAAATCCGTTTTGCCCTTGAGGTCTTTGAGCCTTTCGGCAAATGCCTTTCTGTTTCTCGCAGGCTTTTCCCACAACAAATCGGCTTGTACCAGACTTATGCGCAATGTATCCTCCATATTGGGCGAAACTACGCAAAAAAATAAAAAGAAAGAGGGGCCTGATGCAAACTCAGGTCCCTCTCTATGTCTGAAGGGAGCGATGCTCCGTGTAAATTTACTATATGTTTTAAGCTTCCGCCTCTTCTGCAACAGTCTCTGAAGCACTTGCTGCTTCTTTGGCTGCTGCCGAACGCAAGGCACGCGGCACTTCAATAATGGCCACCGGAATGCTCATCGAACTCAGTATCTCCACGCCCTCCGGCACTTCAATGTCGCGCACACGCACGGACTGGCCCATCTTCAGGTGGGTAACATCTACCCAGAGATCGCCCACGAGATGCTGAGGCATTACTTTCACTTTCACCCTGCGCAGGTTTTGCTGCAACTTACCACCCTGCTTGACACCTTCGGCAACGCCTTTAAAATGCACGGGAATCTCCACTTTCACAGGGGTATCATCTATCAACTGGAGAAAATCTATGTGAACGATGTCCTCGCGAACGGGATGAAACTGCACGTCTTTGACAATGCAGCGATACTCCTTGCCATCAATCTTGAGTTGGGCAAGATTAAAATCGGCCGTATAGATCAGGTCTTTCACCTCCTTGTAAGTGGTCGTAAAGTGTACCACCTCTTCACCTCCGTACATCACTGCGGGGATTTTACCCTCTCTGCGCACAGCTTTGGCCGCTTTTTTGCCCAGACCCTGGCGCAATGTTCCCTGTACTTCTATCGTATTCATGCTTGTAGTCTTTGTCTATGGTTCAAAAAGGCACGCAAAGATACGACTAATTTCAATTTTCATAAGCCTTTCGGCAAATATTTTTTTGTGTAAGCAGTCAGGCGCTTACTCCAAAGTCAGGCGCAGCTCTTCCTGCTGCCCGTCTCGGACCAGCTCAATGCGCAATTCGTCGCCGGAGCGATACTTCTCCAACTCGAGAATGAAATCGCTGCGCGAATGTATGGGCTGCCCGTTGACTGCCGTAATGATGTCTCCAAGAATGAGCTCTCCCCTGCGGTTATAGCGGGTAGGCCGAAATCCCGCCCGCTCGGCAGGGCTGCCGTCTTCAACCTGCAAAACCAGAGCTCCGTCAATGCCGAGGCGATGATGCGCATAGTCTGAAGCCAGCTCAATGCCGGTATAGGGCCGGCGTATCTTGCCGTACTTGATCAAATCGGGCACCACTTTGGAAACCACATCTACCGGAATGGAAAAACCAATGCCGGCGCTGCTGCCCGACGGGCTGTAAATGGCCGAATTCACCCCAATCAACTTGCCCGAAGAGTTGAGCAAAGGCCCGCCCGAATTCCCCGGGTTGATGGCCGCATCCGTCTGAATGACATCCCTGATGGGAATGCCGGCCACCGACTGTATCTCCCGCCCCAGAGCGCTGATCACGCCCGTGGTCAAAGTCTGGTCAAAGCCATAAGGATTGCCAATGGCATAAACCGACTGCCCCACCCGCAAATCGGCAGAACGCCCCACCGGAATCGGCTTTAACACCTCCGCCGGAGCATCTATCTGCAAAACCGCCAGGTCTTTCTCAGGTGCCTGCCCGACCAAACTGGCCGGATAAGACTTCCCGTTGGCTAAGGTAACCATAGCCTTATCCGCACCCTGTATGACGTGATAGTTGGTAATGATATGCCCCTGCCTGTCCCAGATAAAGGCAGAGCCCGTGCCACGCTGAACCTCAGTGGTCGAGTGAGAAAAAATGTTGTAGCGAAAATTGGAAGTGGTGATAAAAGCCACCGAAACAGAAGCCTTCTCAAACAGATTGATCGTATGCAATTCCTCCGGTCGCAATCCGGCAGCATCCTCCCCGCGCATGGGAGTTGCCTCCGCATCAGCCTCGGCAGCAGTTACCTCCTCAGTGCTCGCCACAGAATCCGGTTCTTCCATAGCCGCCCCTCTTCCCTTCTCCTCCATCCGCTCATGCCAGGCCGCACCCAGAAAAAAACCGCCGGCCAACAAAGCCATGAAAAAAACCACGCGAAAAATGGTTTTGACTTGTATGCTCATGATAAAATGTTTTTACAACAATCAATGTTAAGTTTTGAGGCAAACTCAAACCTCTTGTACCTATAATCAACGCTAAACAAAAAAAAACGATATTTGCAGCGCAAAATAAATCGCTCCAAAGCCCAAAAAAATCAAACGCCGACCATGAAAACCAAAATCCTTCCCCTGCTGGCCCTCGCCTTCCTCCTCTATGCCTGCCCCTCAAAACCCGAGCCTGAAGAAAACCCCACAGAACAAGCGGAGACCAACGCTCAAGACTCTGCCCAAACAATGCCTGCCGATACCATCCACTACCGCTACATCACTCTGGTGGAAAAATACAGCGACTGCCCGGAAGGAGACAATGGTTGCACTCAGGCCTCTGCCACCTACCTCCAAATCACTAAAGCGCCCAGTGAAATCGTACAAAAACGCATCAATGAAGCCCTGACCCAACACCTGCTCGCAAGCGATACCATTGTTACAATAGAACAAGTTCTCAAAGACTTCATCCGCGAATACAGCGAGTTCGCAGAAGAAATGAAAAACGAGGACTTGGAGTTTACGCCCAACTGGAGCCTGGAGCTCACCCAAAAAGTCGCCTGGAACACACCGGAAGTCTTCGTAGTCGAAAACAACGTCTATACCTACTCCGGCGGAGCACATGGCGGCTATGCTTCCGGCTATCTCAACTTCTCACCCCGCACAGGTAAACTGCTTACGCTCAAAGACCTCATTGACCCCGAGAAGATGGAGTCTTTCAAAAAATTATGCGAACAGTACTTCCTGGAAAAATATCCCGAAGATGATTTCTGGTTCCCTGAAGAGGGCTTCTACCTGCCTGAAACCTTCGGGCTGCTGCCTCAGGGCATGACTTTCGTCTATGGCCTCTACGAAATCGCTCCCTATGCCGCCGGAGAAATTGTCTTCACCGTGCCCTATGAAAAGGCCGGAGTCTTTGCCAGGCCCTATAGCGTACTCGACCAAATGAATAAGTAAACAGGCGTAAAGAAGCTTACGACCCGACAAGCACTATTCGTTATAGCTGACCAAGACAAAAGCCGGCGGAGCATTCAAGGGTACAAAATGCACATTCACCCCGCCAAAGACGTTTTCGTACATCTTTTTGGTCAAGAGCGAATAGTGCAATTGAATGAAAGGCGCACCCGGCTTCATCTGCTCTTTCACTGCCTCTACAATCCGGTAGGAAACTTCCTCCGAAAAGGCCACAAAGGGAATGGCAGAAATGACGGCATCGGCCTTGGGGAGTTGCATTTCCTCGAGATGCTTCCCGAGGTGTTCGGCAGAGTCCTGCACAATGGTCAGGCGCTCATCTTTGATCTTTTGCAACAACTCACACATCTTGGGCAAAACCTCAAACGACAACAAACGCGCATCAGGCGACATCGCCGCCAAAATGTGCTTCGTAATCACCCCATCGCCGGCGCCCAACTCCACTATAGTACGCGCCGTAGAAAAATCCACCTGGGAGACCATCTTGCGACACACAAACTTCGAGCTGCGCGTAAGCGTCCCTACAGTCTTGATGTTTTTGAGGCTTTCGCTAAAAAAATTGGCCATAAATAAAGATTTGACGAACCTGAAAAAGCTGTACTTTCAGGCCCATTAGCTACTTTTATAGCTCCAAAAGTACAACATTGTAGCCAAATGATAAACAAACTAGTCCGACTGCTCCTCTGGCGAAGCCCATCCCCATCCCATCTGTTGAAGTATTGGCGCTGGCGAAGCCTCCGCTATGGCCCCCGTTCAGCTGCCAATCTGGCATGCCCCAAAGAAGAACTGCAAGCCTTCCTGGACACCCAAAAAAAAGAACTCCTCCACTTACTTGACCTGCATCTGAAAAAAGACAAAATCCGGCTTATCCTCGACTTCGGCTGCGGCCCGGGCTTTTTCTCCACTGCCCTTGCAGAACACTTCCAGGCCTGCGTAACAGCCATAGACCCCACCAAACCTCTGCTGCGAAAAGCGCCCCCTCATCCCCGCGTCAGCTACCTGCTTTATCAGCCGCCGCATTGGCCGGCAACAGCCCAAAACTTCGACCTGATATGGATCCGCCACGTGCTCGCCGGCATCCCCGCCGCACAACTGCCCGCACTGGCCCAAAAACTCATCCAAAGCCTGAGCCCACAGGGTAAACTCTTCCTCTGCGAAAAAACCGGGCCCTTCACTCCCGAAAAAGGAGACTATTGGTTTCAAAGACCCGCCGCCTTCTACACCGAATTGTTCAAAGACATTCATCTCCAACCCCTTAAAACGCAAAAAGAGCTCGGCGAAGAAGTTACCCTCTTTTTGAGCAAATAACAGCACACACAACCGTTCCCTCTGCCAAAACACCCCTTCCTGAAATAAAACCTCACAACATTTGCCGAAAGGCGCCGCCTTGAGCTCCTTAGCTCAACTCAACAATAGAATTGTTTTTTGCCGAAAGGCAATAAATCAGGCTTGCAGGGGTTAAATTTTAAACACGCTTTCTCTCACCGATAAACGCCCGTTATTGCAGCACAGATACTTTGCTTTTTTCCAAAACGGAATTCCGATAGAATCTCTGCCTCTTTTTAAGAGCAGAGGATTTTGTCGCTTCAAAACCCGATTGTCATGGCAAAGTATCGCTCCCTTCTGTCTTGCACACTGCTGCTCTTACCCTTTTTTCTGTTTGCTCAAGGCAAATGCCTGAAAGGCGATTGCGCCACCGGCTACGGCGAATATCTCTATCCCAACGGCACCCGCTATGTGGGCAATTTTGAAAACGGCAAACCCAATGGCAGGGGCATCATGTACTTCGCCAATGGCAACAAGTACCTCGGCGATTGGGAAGAAAACGAACGCCAGGGGCAGGGCCGCATGATTTTCGCCGAGGGCCACGTCTATACCGGCGCTTTCCTGCACAACAAATTTGACGGACAGGGCACCATGGAATATGCCAATGGCGACATCTATGAAGGCCAGTGGAAAAAAGGCCTGGCAGAAGGGCAGGGTACCTACACCTTCCACTCAGGGGGCTGGTATGAAGGCGAATTTTCCCGCGGCCTCTTCAATGGCAAAGGCTCCTTCCACTACCCCGACGGCTCCGTCTTCACCGGCGAATGGAAGGAAAACAAAAAGAACGGACACGGCAAATACGAATACGGCAACGGCCTCACCTACGAAGGCGAATGGGCCGACGGCCGCCCCGTCAGTGAGGGCGCTCCCCTCATCCCCGACGAAGGACTCTTCCGCTTTGGCGAGCGCAACTGCAATCTCGTGCCCTGCAATGAGGGAGATGGCAGCTATACTTACAGCGATGGCACTTACTACGTAGGCAGCTTCCACAACGGTATCCCCGAAGGACAGGGCACCGTACTCTACACCGACGGACGGCGCTATGAGGGTGACTGGTTTCAGCACATGCCCAATGGCGAAGGCAGCATGAGCTACCCCGACGGCACAGTCGAAAGCGGCAACTGGGTCAATGGAATATTTCAGTCTTCGTCTTCCGCTTCCGCAAATGAAACCCACGACGAACCCAATGCTTCCGGCAGCAGCTCCGGCCTCTTCGGCAACAGCTCCGACGGGCCCGGCTCTACAAATGATTACGGCAATGTGCGCATCTTTGCCGTCATCGTAGGCGTGGCCGCTTACCGCTACATGCCTACCCTCAAATTCACAGATGACGATGCCTATCGCTTTTACAGCTTCCTGAAAAGCCCTGAAGGCGGTGCATTAGGCGACAACCAAATCGCACTGCTCATAGACGACGACGCCACGGCCGGCAAAATCGAACGAGCCATGCGACAGCTCTACTCCAATGCCGATGCCAACGATGTCATCATCTTCTACTATTCCGGCCACGGCCTGCCCGGCACCTTCCTGCCCGTGGATTACGACGGCGTCAACAACCGCCTCAACCACCAGGAAATCGTGGACCTCCTCAACCTCAGCTCCGCCAAACACAAACTGGTACTCGCCGATGCCTGCCACTCCGGCAGCCTGCCCTCCACCGGCATCCGCTCTCCCAATGTAGATGAAAGCCTCAACACCTTCTACCAGGCCTTCGAAAAGGCCGATAGCGGCGTGGCGCTCTTCCTCTCATCCCGCGAAAACGAGTACTCCCTCGAAGACAGCGGCCTGCGTGCCGGCATCTTCAGCTACTTCCTCGTCCGTGGCCTCAAAGGCGAAGCCGACAGCGACCGCAACGGCCTCATCACCATCACCGAGCTCTCCGCCTACGTAACCGCCGCCGTAGAGCAATATACAGGAAGAGTACAGCATCCGATTTTAAAAGGGAATTTCGACAGCCATATGCCGGTGGCTGTCATCATAAAATAAGCCCGAAGAAGAACCCCCAACATGCCAACAGCCCGATGACTGAGCGGGCGAAATCCGCGAAAACCCGCGAAAACCCGCGTCATCCGCGTCATCCGCGTTCTATCACGTCCCTATTGGCTGCCTCCCGAGCCGGCCCCATAGGATAAGTGAATCTTCAAAAATCCGCTCCCCGATCTTCCGCTTTGGCTCCAGCTCGGGGATCGGAGATGGGCTCAATTGTCAGATGGTGTCATTTATTTTATGCCACTTTGCAATCAAGCCTAAGTTGACAAAAAATAAAAGGAGTATTGGATATGCGCTGAATTCCGGGCATATTTCCATCTCAAAACTTAATGAACCATTGTAATAAGAAAGCCCTATCTATTACATAGAGCGCCCCCTGTCATCAACAAAAAATCCAAACTCTTAGAATAATCCAACTCCCCATATTCTAACCCCAACTTCCGGATGGAAGCATAATACGCCTCTCTCTTCAGGTAATAATTTTTCTCTAAGGGTATTGCCAAGGCTGCCTCTTTGCCCAGTTTCTCGACCAAAAACCACTTCTCTAACAGACGGGCTGCACGACCGTTTCCATCCTGAAAAGGATGTATTTTGACAAAAACCAAGTGAATGTAGGCCGCATAATAAAACACCTCAAAATCACTCAGAGGCTGCTCCAAGAGTATCTTGATGTCCGACCACAAGCGCTCCACCTCAGCCGGCACGATTTCCGGCGCTGCTGCTACGTACTCTATGCGGTCAGCGCTATTGAGCACGAACATGGGATTGCGACGCCACTGCCCCCTGTGTTTTTCGGGCAGGATAGAAGCCGTAAACAACGCATGAGCCTTTTTTAAGTTTTCCAAAGTCAATTCGGCATCCTCCATAAAGCGATAGGCTGCGTATAAATCATCAGCCCGGCGCGTGTAATCGGGTTGAAATTCGACTTGCAAAAATTTGTGCTTGTAGTAGCTGTCAAACTCAATATCGTCTCCTTCTATTTTGGAGGAATAAACCGAAGAGACCGCATGGTAAAACTCGAAATAATCCACCGGCATGTCAAAGGGAGGCTTGGTCTTCAGGGCTTCCACGGGAGAAGTCTGCAAAGCCCGTTCATAAGCAGGCAAGAGCTTTGATGACAGCAGGGAAAAAACCATTCAATCCGATTTCAATTTCACTTTGATGATGGTGCCTTTCGGCAAAACCTGATTGGGCTGCACCTGGTTAAAGGCGACCAATTGCTCCAGGGTAACGCCTCCGTAAAAATGCGCTACATGCAACAGGCTCATATCTGCCGGCAGTTCATAGCAGTAATACCTGCCCTTTTGAAACAAGGGGCTTATCGCAGCACGCGGCGCCTTAAAATGGGGTTTTTTCGGAACAAACTTAAAGGGACTCAAGGTCTCCAGCCTCTTCATGGGTTGGGTGAGTAAGGGATTGTAACGCAGTTGATACGCAGGCAGATAAATGGTGAGCTTCGTACCGGCTTGTACTTCTTTGGCCTCCCTCAAGCCACTCCAGAACAGAAGATGCCAGGGGCTGCAGCCATAGGCTTCTGCCACTTGCGAGAGCTCATCGCTTTCCCCAAAGACATGCACCACCTCCAAATAATCTTTCGTGCCCGGGCTATTCCATACGGAGCCGGACCCCATTTGCCTCACAGATAATAAATCCGAATTTTCCATCTCCTTACGCGCCTGCAAAGCGAGGTAATCGGCCACGGCGAGAATCACCCTGCGTGGCAAAGTCAGCGGGTAGCCGCTGCGGGAAGAGGGGATGTATCCCCTGCGGTAAGCGGGGTTCAAAAAAGCTATGGTTTCCAAATCCAGGCCTGTGAGGCGGGCAATGCGGCCAAAGGAAAGTGTTTGGTGGACGTTAATTTCGGCCGTCAGTTGCAGGTCGAGAGGGGGCTCTTCGGGTTGCAGGCCGTGCTCCCGGTAATAGGTGATCAGGTAAGTAGCGGCGATAAAAGCCGGCACATAGTTTCGCGTTTCTCGGGGCAGATAGCGGCGTATGCGCCAGAAGTTCTTGCTGCGCCCCCGCTTAATGGCCCTGCTGACGCGCCCGCCACCGGAATTATAAGCAGCCAATGCCAGGGCCCAACTGCCAAAGCGCTCGTGTTTTTCACGCATGTACTGAACAGCAGCCAAAGTGGCTTTGGTCAAATCATAGCGCTCATCCACAGTGCTGTTGACTTCCAATCCATAGCTGCGGGCCGTTTCTTTCATAAACTGCCAAATACCTGCAGCCCCCACATGAGAAAGCGCTTCGGGATAAAGCGCGGATTCCACCACAGCCATGTACTTCAGGGCATCCGGAACATTCTGCCCGGCCAACAGCGCTTCAATCTCCGGAAAGTAAACCAGAGTGCGACCGAGAATGCGCTCGCTGCGATCGCGATTCGTCACCAGATAGCGATTGAGGTAGGACATGACTACGTCCTCTCCACGTGCATCCACATCCACCAAACAGGCCATGCTGTCTAAGCGGGCTTTCACTTCAGCTTCCGCCAAATCGGGTGCCAAGTGGGCATTCAGCGCATGGGAAAACAACAGAAAAAACAGTATGGCGAAACGGCGCTTCATGGGTGTTACGGGTTTTAGGGGTTTCTCTTTTCTATCGGAAAATTTTCACTTTTCTATCCTTCCTTTTTTGAGAAAAGTTCCATCAAAACATCTATTATTCCGCACTTCCGCTGCTCGCCACTTGACATGTCTTTTAACGCATACATCCCTGTCTTCATTTCCTCGCTGCCGATGATAAGTACTTTGGGCACCTTCAGAGCATTGGCATATTTCATTTGTTTTTTCAGTTTGGCAGGCTCGGGATAGAGATCGGAAGCGACGCCGCTGTGGCGTAAGTGCTGCAACAATTCAAAAGCGTGTTTATGGCTCTCTTCATCCAAGGCGATGAGGAACAGTTGCAATTGCCCGGGCAGGTTTTTGGGGAAGAGGCCCTTTTCTTCCATCAGGTCGTAAATGCGCTCGGCCCCAAAGGAGATGCCCACGCCCGAAACGTCTTTCAGGCCAAACAGGCCGGTGAGGTCGTCGTAGCGCCCGCCTCCGCCCAGACTGCCCATATTGGCATCTATGGCATTCACTTCAAAGATGCAGCCCGTGTAGTAGCTGAGCCCCCTGGCCAGGGTGGGATCAAAAATCAGCTCATTGCTCATTTGAGTGCGTCCTGCATAGTCGAAGACTTCTTCCAGTTCAGCCAGGCCCTTCAGGCCGGTTTCGCTTTGGCTGAGGAGTTGTTTCCAGTTCGCGAGTTGCGCCTCGGTGTCGGAATTTTCAACCGGCGCAATGCTGCTCAGCACTTTGGCTGCTGCTTCGGCCGGGATGCCTCGTTGTTCCATTTCTTTTTGGACACCTTCGGGGCCTGTTTTATCGAGTTTGTCTATGGCCACCGTCATCTCTGTAAAGCGGTCGGTGATTCCACAGACTTCCGCCAAGCCGTAGAGGAGTTTGCGGTTGTTGATGCGTATCTGCACGGGCAGGCCGATTTGGTCAAAAACGTAGTCGTAGAGTCCGGCCAACTCGGCCTCATACATCAGGCTGTCGGAGCCCACCACATCGGCATCGCACTGATAAAATTCCTGATAGCGCCCCCGCTGCGGCCGGTCAGCCCGCCAAACAGCCTGAATCTGATAGCGCTTAAAGGGAAAGGCCAACTCATGCCGATGCATCACCACATAGCGCGCAAAGGGCACGGTGAGGTCATAGCGCAAGCCCCTTTTCGAGATGGAGGGCGTAAGCTTGCGGGAATCCAGTGCCTGCAGGGCTGACTGATCGGCTTTCGCCAAATAATCTCCGTTGTTGAGAATTTTAAAGAGGAGCTTATCGCCCTCTTCGCCATACTTGCCCGTAAGGGTGGAGAGATTCTCCATGGCCGGCGTCTCTAAAGGCTGAAAGCCATAGCGCTCAAAAGCGCCGCGCAGGATGCCAAAGAGATAATTGCGCCGCAACATCTGCTGCGGGCCAAAATCGCGTGTGCCTTTAGGTAGTGATGGTTTCATCAAAATAGCTGGTTGAAGTCGGACAGCAAAGTTACTTTAAAAGAGTGGTTTTTGTCTGACCAATGGTTTATTAAGTTTTTGACTGCCTGTCTCTATCAGAAACCAAGTTATCAAGTTGAACCGGCTTAAAACCCGCGAGAACCCGCGTCATCCGCGTCATCCGCGTTCTATTGGCTATTGACACCAAGCAGCAATGCCTCAATGGAACGCGAGCTTCGGCAAGCTCAGCCTAAAGATTTTCGCGGGTGCGGCGGGTTTTCGCGGATTTTTTAACCGGTTCAACTTGACAGCCTGTTTTCCAATGGCGACAGGTGACCAAAAACTTAATGGACATCTTTCAGCTATGGTGCCACGCAAACGATACACGATACACGATACACGATACACGCAATCAACCATAGCCTGCCTCAAAACTCCAACAAACCACCTACACATTCAGAAGCATTTTCAAGTCTTCCAGTTCAACATCGAGGAAATGCTTCAAGCCTCCTTCAAGTTGTCCGTCTTCATTGACCTTTTGTCTTTCGACACGAGTGGACTTAAGG